>JAKANG010000034.1 GCA_021812505.1 Pseudomonadota bacterium | reverse complement strand
GGTGGAACTCGACGATTTGCTCGCCCGCGCCGATTTCATCACCCTGCACACGCCGATGACCGCCCAGACGAAGAACATCCTCTCGGTGGAAAATATCGCGAAGACAAAAAAGGGCGTGCGGATCATCAATTGCGCGCGCGGCGGACTGGTGGACGAGGCCGCCCTGCGCGCGGCGCTGGACTCGGGCCATGTGGCCGGCGCGGCCTTCGACGTCTTCATCGAGGAGCCGGCGGTGACCAATCCACTGTTCGGCCATCCCCATGTCGTCTGCACGCCGCATCTCGGCGCCTCGACCAGCGAGGCGCAGGAGAATGTCGCCCTTCAGGTCGCCGAACAGATGTCGGACTATCTGACGCGCGGCGCGATTTCAAACGCGGTCAACTTCCCCTCGATCACGGCCGAGGAGGCGCCCAAGCTCAAGCCCTTCATCGCCTTGGCGGAAAAGCTCGGCTCCTTCGCCGGACAATTGACCGAGGCGGGCGTGCGCAAGCTCGTCATCACCTATGAGGGGCATGTCGGCGACCTCAAGACCAAGGCGCTGACCGCTTCCGCGCTCGCCGGCTTCCTGCGTCCGATGCTCTCCGACGTGAACGTCGTGTCCGCGCCCGTCGTCGCCAAGGAGCGCGGCATGGTGATCGACGAAATCACCCGCGCGGCGGAAGGGGATTACGACTCCCTGATCTCGCTGCGCGTCGAGACGGAAAGCGGCGCCTTCGCCCTGTCCGGCGCGGTGTTCAACGACGGCAAGCCGCGCATCGTCGAAATCGCCGGGATCCGCGCCGAGGCTGAATTCGCGCCGTCGACGATCTATGTCTCCAACGAGGACAAGCCGGGCTTTATCGGCCGCTTCGCGACGCTTTTGGGTCAGGCGGGGGTCAATATCGCGACTTTCGCGCTCGGCCGCGATGCGGAGGGCGGCTCGTCGGTCGCGCTCGTCGCCGTCGACGGCGAGGTCCCCGAACAGGTCTTCGCCCAGATCAGCGCGCTGCCGGGCGTAAAACGGGTGAAGACCCTGAAATTCTGAGCCTTTCCCTGCTCGCCCGCCGGCGACTTGACTTCGCGGCGGCAAATGTCCAGTTTCCGCCCGCCGCGAAGCCCATCCCGGGCGGCGGGACCTGCGCGCGCGCGCCTTGAAGAGCCGGACCATGGCCGCCTATCTCGATTTCGAAAAGCCCGTCGCCGAACTGGAAGCCAAGGTCGAGGATCTTCGCGCATTGTCGGAGCGCGAGGATTCGCCGCCGATCGGCGAGGAGCTGGCCAAATTGCAGGGCAAGGCCGCCAAGGCCCTCGCCGACCTCTACGCCAGCCTCACCCCGTGGCAGAAGACTCAGGTTGCGCGGCACCCGCAGCGCCCGCACTGCCTCGACTATATTCGCGGGCTGATCGAGGATTTCACGCCGCTCGCCGGCGACCGCAAATTCGCGGACGACGAGGCCATGGTCGGCGGCCTTGGCCGTTTTCGTGGCCAGTCAGTCGCCATTCTCGGCCAGGAGAAGGGCTGGGACACCGCCACGCGCATCAAGCATAATTTCGGCATGGTCAAGCCGGAAGGCTATCGCAAGGCGGTGCGGATCATGGAGCTTGCCGAACGTTTCGGCCTGCCGGTCCTCTCCTTCGTCGATACGGCGGGCGCCTTTCCGGGCGTCGAAGCCGAGGAGCGCGGCCAGGCCGAGGCCATCGCCCGCGCCACCGAGGCGGCGCTCGTGCTGAGCACGCCGAATGTCGCCCTGGTCATCGGCGAGGGCGGCTCGGGCGGCGCCCTTGGCATCGCCGCATGCAACAGCGTGCTGATGATGGAGCACGCCATCTACACGGTGGCTTCGCCGGAAGCCTCGGCCTCCATCCTGTGGCGCGATTCGCAGCGCGCCCAGGACGCCGCGACAAACATGAAGATCACGGCCCAAGATTTGCTTAGATTTGGCATTATCGACGGGGTCGTCGGCGAGCCCGTCGGCGGCGCCCATCGCGATCCTTCGGCGGCCATCGGCGCGGCCGGCGACGCGATGGACAAGGCCCTGGCGCAATTTGCCAGCCTGCCGCCGGACGCGGTGCGGACCGCCCGCGAGGAAAAATTCCTGGCCATCGGCCGGAAGGTTTGAAAGGACGCCGGACAAGCCGACCATTGATCGAGGGCAAGAAATCTTTCACCATGACGGCGATTCATGCGCCGCTCGTTAATGGAAGGTGAAAACTTCATGGCTTTAATTCCTTCGAAAGGCGGCTCCGGCATTAAAGCCTCGTCAAGCTTGGCCTCGCCGGACGCCGCGGATCGACGGAACATGAAGATGAACGCCCAGACTTTTTCCGGATCGGCGCCGCGCCGCCGGCTTCGTGCGAGCGCCGCGCCAGCTCTCGCCGCCCTCGGCGTCGCGGCGGCTCTTTCCGGTTGCAGCGAAACCCACACGAGCCGCGCCAGCCAGCCGGTCTCGCGCGAAATGATGGCCCTGATGGAGCAGAAGGGCGTTGCGCCGACCGCCCCCATCCTGATCCGCGCCTACAAGAAGGAATCGGAATTCGAAGTCTGGAAGATGCGTCCGGACGGAGCCTATGTCCTGCTCAAGACCTTCCCGATCTGCCGCTGGTCCGGCCAGCTCGGACCCAAGATACATGAGGGCGACCGCCAATCGCCCGAAGGATTCTATTCGATCACCCCGGCGATGATGAATCCCGATTCCCACTATTATCTGTCGTTCAACGTCGGCTATCCCAACGCCTATGACCGCGCCCATGGCGCAACGGGCGGCTCGGTCATGGTGCACGGCATCTGCTCGTCGGCCGGCTGTTTCGCCATGACCGACGCCCAGATCGCGGAAATTTACGCCCTGGCGCGCGATTCCTTCGCCGGCGGCCAGCATGCGATCCAGATGCAATCCTATCCCTTCCATATGACCACGCAAAATCTCGCCAGATACCGGCTGGATCCCAACATGCCGTTCTGGAAGGAGCTAAAAAAGGGCGACGATCATTTCGAGGCGACGAAGAAGGACGTCTCGGTCAATGTCTGCAACAAGCATTATGTCTTCGGCGCCCAAACCGATCCGAACCAGCCGATGGACGCTTCCGCGCCCTGCCCGCAGCTGAAATATGACCCCGAGGTCGAAAACAAGGTCGCGGCGATCGAGCGCACGGAGAACGCCGAAGTGGCGGAGTTGATCGCCAAGGGCGAACGCCCGGTTCGCCTTGTCTACAAGGACGGCGCCCAGCATCCGGCTTTCGCCAATCGCGTCGCCGAGGTCAGCCGGCCCGACGCGCTCGCGCCGCCGCTCGAAGTGGCGCTCGACGACCCGAAGAGCCGCCTCGGCGCGCGGAGCCGCAAACTCGCCGCCGCGCACGATCCGCTGGTGGTCGCCGAGGCGCAGGCCAGGAGCAAGACCGCCGCCGCGCCCGACTTGTCCCCGCCGCCGGCTGCGCCGACGCCGCGCTCACCGATGGACAGACTTTCCGCGCTGGTCGGCGCTTTCTGATCCTGTGAAGGAATTGAAGGGGCGCCGGGCCGGAAACGGCCGGCGCTTTTTCAGTCTTCTTCGTCGGCCGGAGCGGCCCAACCGTTCACCTTGGCGATCAAGGTCGGCGAGGCCTTGAAGGTCAGCACCCGGCGGGCGTCGATGGTCGCCTCGACGCCATTGCGCGGATTGCGCCCGATGCGTTCGCGTTTCGAGCGGACATTGAAGGCGCCGAAAGCGCGCAATTTGACCGCCTCCTCGCGAACCAGGGCGCCGCAGATTTCCTCGAGCGTCATCTCGAAAAGCTCGCGCGCCTGGGCCCGCGACAGCGTCGGGCAAGCGGCGTAAACGGCGTCGAGCAGTTCGACGCGGGTCGTCGTCTTGCCTGATCCAGCCTTCTTCGTCGAAACCGCCGGCGCCTGCGTCGCATGTCCAGCCAGCATTTTCTTGTTGCGCGGTACGTCCATCAGCCCCTCCGGCTCGGGCGGCAGAGTGTCGCCTTATCCCGTGAAATGCAAATCAAGCAATAGGATAACCGTTATGTCCTTCGCCGCCTGCGCGAAAGTGGCTATCGTCATTTCTTGGCGCGACTAAGGTCAAGCAAGCAAAAAAAGCGCAAAAATGCAGAAGGCCGCCCTCGCGGGCGGCCTTCGCAATTTCCACGTTCCGGTTGGCGCGGATCAGAAGTCCATGCCGCCCATGCCGCCGCCCGGAGGCAGAGCCGGGGCCGATTCCTTCTTCGGCGCTTCGACAATGATCGCCTCGGTGGTGATCAGCAGGCCGGAAACCGACGCAGCGTCCTGGATGGCGGTGCGCACGACCTTGGTCGGGTCGATGATGCCCTTCTTGACCATGTCGACATAGTCGCCCGACTGAGCGTCATAGCCATAGGCGTAGTCGGAGGCCTCGAGCAGCTTGCCGACCACGACCGCGCCGTCGGCGCCGGCGTTGTCGACGATCTGGCGCGCCGGGGACTGGATGGCCTTGCGGACAATGTCCACGCCGGTCTTCTGATCGGAATTGGCGACCTTGACGGCGTCGAGCGTGGCGATGGCGCGCAGCAGCGCGACGCCGCCGCCCGGCAGGACGCCTTCCTCGACCGCCGCGCGGGTGGCGTTGAGGGCGTCTTCGACGCGGTCCTTCTTTTCCTTCACTTCGACTTCGGTCGCGCCGCCGACGCGGATGATGGCGACGCCGCCCGCGAGCTTGGCCAGGCGCTCCTGGAGCTTCTCGCGGTCATAATCCGAAGTTGTCTCCTCGATCTGGGCCTTGATCTGGGCGATGCGGGCCTCGATATCGGCCTTCTCGCCCGTGCCGTCGACGATCGTGGTGTGCTCCTTGTCGAGGCGCACCTTCTTGGCGTGGCCAAGCATCGGAAGGGTGACGTTCTCCAGTTTGATGCCGACGTCTTCCGAGATGACCGTGCCGGCCGTCAGGATGGCGATATCCTCGAGCATGGCCTTGCGGCGATCGCCGAAGCCCGGCGCCTTCACAGCGGCGATCTTGAGGCCGCCACGCAGCTTGTTGACGACGAGGGTGGCGAGGGCTTCCCCTTCGACGTCCTCGGCGACGATCAGCAGCGGCTTGCCGGTCTGGACGACGGCTTCGAGGACCGGCAGCAGGGGCTGCAGGGTCGAGAGCTTCTTCTCGTGGATCAAGATATAGGGGTCGTCCAGCTCCGCGACCATCTTCTCGGCGTTGGTGACGAAATAGGGCGAGAGATAGCCGCGGTCGAACTGCATGCCTTCGACGATGTCGGTCTCGGTCTCAAGGCTCTTGGCTTCCTCGACCGTGATCACGCCTTCATTGCCGACCTTCTGCATCGCCTTGGCGATTTCAGAGCCGATGAACGTGTCGCCATTGGCCGAAATGGTGCCGACCTGAGCGATTTCGTCGTTCGAGGTGACCTTCTTGGAGTTCTTCTTGAGGTCGGCGACGATGGCCTCGACCGCGAGGTCGACGCCGCGCTTCAGATCCATCGGATTGAGGCCGGCGGCGACCGCCTTGGCGCCTTCCTTGACGATCGCCGCAGCGAGAACGGTCGCGGTGGTCGTGCCGTCGCCCGCGATGTCATTCTGCTTGGAGGCGACTTCGCGCACCATCTGGGCGCCGAGATTCTCGAACTTGTCGGAGAGTTCGATCTCCTTGGCGACGGTGACGCCGTCCTTGGTGATGCGTGGAGCGCCGAAGGACTTCTCGATCACGACATTGCGACCCTTGGGGCCCAGCGTGACCTTCACGGCGTTGGCGAGAACTTCGACGCCGCGCAGCAGGCGGTCGCGCGCGTCGGTGGAAAAACGGACTTCTTTAGCAGCCATGGATCAAGCTCCTGAGAGAATGCGAGTAAACCTGAACAGGATCGGACGTCGAAGAGGACCGATCCTGTCCGCGCCGACTGGCGCGGCGGGCGCCGTGGCCAGGCCACGGCAAGACAAAAATCAGGCGACGACGCCGAGGATGTCGGATTCCTTCATGATCAGCAGGTCTTCGCCGTCGATCTTGACTTCAGTGCCGGACCACTTGCCGAACAGCACGCGGTCGCCGGCCTTGACGTCGAGGGGAACCAGCTTGCCGGATTCGTCGCGGGCGCCGGCGCCGACGGAGACGACTTCGCCTTCCTGCGGCTTTTCCTTGGCGGTGTCGGGAATGATGATGCCGCCCTTGGTCTTGGCTTCGCTATCGAGACGCTTGACGACGACGCGGTCATGGAGGGGACGGAAGGCCATGTGACTATCCTGTTATTTGAGCCGGCGCGGCCTGAAAGGGCCGGGGCATAAAAGGGAACGCCTGTTGGCACTCCTCATCAACGAGTGCCAGCAGGCTGCTGGGTAGATAGGAGCCGTCCAAACGGAAGTCAAGGGCGGGAAAGACACGATCGCGCGAGAGGCGCGCCCCGCCGCGCACGCGGCGCGAAAAAGACTTTCTTATCGACATGAGGCTAGATTGCGCGCATGACTGCCGGCGCCAGCGCCCGCATTTCCGCCACAGGACCTTCGGAATGAGCGTCGTCCTGACGTTTCTCGTCAATACGATCTTCAACCTGATCGTCGGGCTCATCGTCGCCAAATTTCTCGGGCCGGAGGAATATGGCAAGTTCGCGCTGGCCATCGCGGTCATGACCTTCGGGCAGACCCTCGCCTTCGAATGGATCAGGCAAAGCGCCGTCCGCTTCTATTCAGAGCGCACCCGGCGCGAAGAGCCGAAAATCCGCGCCACGCTCGACGCCGCCTTCGCCTGGGGCGCGCTGCTGTTCATTCCCTTCACGCTGGCCCTCGCCTTGTTCGGCCCGGTCTTTTCATTGCCGCGCGATCTCTTCGCCCTGGCCTGCGCCGCCTCGATCGCCAATGGCCTGTTCGACTATCAGACCGCCCTTGTGCGCGCCCGCTTCGACGACCGGCTCTATATCCGCGTGATCGTGACCAAGAATCTGCTGGCCCTTGTCATGACCGCCGGCGGCGCCTGGGCGACCGGCTCGGCCAGGGTCGCGCTCGTCGCCGGCATGTCCAGCCTGCTCGGCTCGCTGCTCATCTGGCGCGCGCGCCTGGCGGACCGAGGCGCCGGGATGAAGGCGTCGGACCCGTCGCTCGTTCGCCATTACGCCGGCTATGCGGCGCCGATCGTCGCGGCGGTCGTGCTGTACCAGCTTATCCCGCTCGCCAACCGCGACCTTGCCGCCCGTTTCTTCGGCTTCGCCGAGACCGGACGCTTCGCGCTGGCCTATGACCTCGGCCTGCGCGCCGTCATGGCCATTGGCTCGGCGCTCGACGTGCTCCTGTTCCAGATCGCCGTGCGCGCCCATGACGTCCATGGCGAGGAAACGGCCCGCGACCAGGTCGCGCGCAACATCGCCATCGTCTTCGCCATTCTGGCGCCGGCCTGCGTCGGGATCTGGATCGTCCTGCCTTCGATCGAGGTTCTGATCGTGCCGCAGGCTTTTCGCGGCCCCTTCGCCCATTTCCTCGGCCTGATGCTGCCGGGGCTGTTCTGTTACGGCCTGGCGCAATTCTCGATCAACGCGATCTTCCAGCTCGCGCGCAAGACCCTGCCGATGGTCGCCGCCGCGCTCTCCGCCTGCATCGCCGATCCGCTCTTCATTCTGACCCTGCCGCGCGGCGACGACGCCTCGAGCCTCGCCGTCGCCCAGAGCCTCGCGCTCGGCGTCGGCCTTATCGTGCTGATCGGCTTCGCCAGCGCCAATGCGCCGAAATGGCCGCGCCTGCGCGACCTTGCCCTGACCCTGGTCGCCTGCCTCGGCATGGCGGCGCTCGGCGGGTCGTTGCGCGCCCTGCGGCCGGGGTTCGCCCTGATGCTAACCCAGATGTCCCTCGCCGGCGCCTTCTATATCCTGATCGTCGCCGCCTTCGACGTCGCCGGCCTGCGCTCGGCCTTTTTGGACAAATTGGCGCCGGCGATCGAACGCCTCAGCCGCAAGGGCGGCCTGTTCAAGCTTCTTTTACCATTACGACTTGGATAACCAAAACAACAGGCAAATGTTTTCGTTCAAATTTTAAGGTTTATACTTGCCGCAAGTCACGATCACGGGAGAACTGGCGGTGAATTTGCGTCCATTGCTTGGCGTCGCCGCCTGCGGCCTCGCCCTTTCGCTTGCGCCCGCCCATGCTGAAAACCTTGGCGGCGGGTTCATCGAATTCGTGGTCACCGGCGGCCGAATGGCGCCGCGCGCCGCCGATCCACAATACATGTCCTCAGCGCGGTCGATGAATTACGCGCCCGGGGTGATGGTGAACCATGTCCCGGCGAGCAATATGCAGGCCTCGCTCTCCCCCGTTCAGCCAAGCCGGGAAATTCCTCAGGAATATATGCGCCGCGAGGTGGATTATCCGACCGGCCACAAGGTCGGCTCGATCATCATCGACACGCCGAACCATTATCTCTATCTCGTGACCGCTCCGGGCCGCGCCATGCGCTATGGCATCGGCGTGGGCCGCCCCGGATTCGCCTGGGCCGGGCATAAGACGATCAGCCGCAAGGCGGAATGGCCGGGCTGGACGCCGCCGCCGGAAATGCT
>JAKANG010000033.1 GCA_021812505.1 Pseudomonadota bacterium | reverse complement strand
GAGGCCGTCCTTGTAAAGCTCCTCCGGCTCGACATTGGAGGTCGCGACGACTGTAAGGCCGCAGGCCCACAAAGCCTGGAACAGCCGCCCGAGGATCATGGCGTCGGCAATGTCGGTGACGGCGAATTCGTCGAAGCACAGAAGCCTCGTCTCACCGCATAGCCCTTCGGCGACCGGCGCGATCGGATCGTCGCCCTTGACCAGCCCCGCTTTTCTCTTCTGCCGCCACTCGAAAATGCGCCGGTGAACTTCGGCCATGAAGGCATGGAAGTGGATCCTGTGCTTTTTCTCGATCTCGACGGAATCGTAAAACAGGTCCATCAGCATGGTCTTGCCGCGGCCGACGGGACCCCAGATATAGAGGCCCCTCGGCGCCGGCGCGCCGGCGCCGCGCGCGCCGAACAGCCAGCCGAGAGCGCTCGATTTTTTCGCCCGCCGGCTTTCGTTCAGGGAAAGACTCAAGGCGTCGAGTTTCCGGATCACCGCCGCCTGCGCGCCGTCGCGCTCGATCCGTCCTTGCGCGACAAGTTGGCTGTAATCGTCGATGAGCGAGCGGCGCGAAGGGTCCATTGCCTGTCCCGGAACTGCACCCGGAGGTAAGGGCGCGTCCCCGCGCCTGACAAGATATCCTTTCGCTCAAGATCCCCTGCGAGGCTTGTGGCCGCCCCTGGATCAGCCTACGATCAGAGGGCTGCGACAAAAATAGTCAAAAAGGGGAGGAAAGCTCATGGCGAAGACCCGCGCGCCCGATGGTCCGACGCAGACCGAACCGCCCAAACGCCGCCCGAAGCCGCTCGACCTTCCCGGCGAGAGCGGAGACATCGCCTCACTTCTGCGCCAGGCCGCGGGCGCGCAGCGCCTCGCCGAGGAGCGGCTGATCGCCGATCTCGGCGTGACGCCGCCACAACTGGCGGCCCTGACCTTGATCGGCGCCCATCCAGGCCTGCTCGCCGCCGATCTCGCCCGCAAGGCCAGGCTGACGCCGCAGACGGTTTCTCTGATCGTCGCCAACCTTCGCCGAGCCCGCTTTGTGCGCGAGGAGGACGGCGCGGCGGGCGCGGCTTCGCGGGCGCGCCCGCTCGTCGTCACGCCGCAGGGCGAGAAAGTCCTGCGCCAGGGCCGGGAAAGGATGCAAGCCGCGAGCGTAAAACTCGTCGAGGGTCTTCGCCCAAAGCGGGAAAAGGCGTTGCGGCGTTGGCTCGCGGCCATTGCGGCCGGCCTGCCGCACCCGGGCGCGGCGCTCGAAGCGGACGAACTATAGGCCGCCGAGCTTGCAGATCGCGCGCCAATGTTCGGGAGAGACCGGCTGGACCGACAGCCGGCTCATTCGGAGCAGGGCCATGTCGGCGAAGCGCGGGTCGGCCTTGATCTCATTCAGGCTGACCGGCCGTTTCAGAGGCTCGACCGCCCGCACGTCCACCATGCCGAACTTGCCGCTCTCGTCGGTCGGGTCGGGATGGAACGTCTTGATCACCTCGACGACGCCGACGATCTCCTTGCCGACATTGGAATGATAGAAGAAAGCGAGATCGCCGAGTTTCATCGCCATCATCTGCTGCTTGGCGAGATGATTGCGCACGCCGGTCCAGCCCGTGCCTTCGGCCCCGGAGGCGACCATCTGCTCCCACGACCATGAATCGGGCTCGCTCTTGACCAGCCAGTAGGACGTCTTGCCGCTCATGCCAGATATGTCCCCACAGACGGCCTGTACGGGCGCAGTTCGACCGAGGCGAACAGGCCGGCCTTGGCATAAGGGTCGCCCGCGAGGAACGCCCTCGCGGAGTCCTCGTCGGGACAATCGAGCACCAGCATGGAGCCGCACGGCTGGCCCTGCGAATCGAGAAAGGGGCCGGCGAGCTTCACCACTTCGGGCCTTTCGCCGAGGAAGGCGAGGTGAGCGGGGCGGCTTTCGAGGCGGATCGCAAGGGAATTCGGCTTGTCGAGGCAGAGGGCGACGAAATGCATGGCTTCATCCGGAATTTGTTTCGCGGCGAATGGTTGCACGAGCGGCGCGGCGAATTCAACCGCCGAAGGCGTCAGCTTTCGGCCTTGAACGGTCGGCTCATCAGGGCTTCGATCGCCGCGCCGACATCGATCCTGTTTTCCAGAATGGCCGTCACGGCTTCGGCGATCGGCATTTCCACTCCGAGCCCCCGCGCCTTGTCGACCAGGATTCGCGCGGTCAGCGCGCCTTCGCTCAATTTGCCGTGGCTTGCCGTCCGCGGCGCCTCGCCCCGGCCCAGCGCGAAACCCAAGGCGTAGTTGCGCGATTGCGGCGAGGAGCAGGTCAGGGCGAGGTCGCCCAGGCCCGAGAGGCCCATGATCGTCTCGGGCCGCGCGCCCTGCGCGGTCGCGAAACGCATCAGCTCCGCGAAGCCGCGCGCGAGCAGGGCGGCATGGGCGCTGGCGCCGAGTTTTTTGCCCATGACCACGCCGCAGGCGATCGCAAGAACATTTTTTGCCGCCCCGCCGATCTCGACGCCGATCAGGTCGTTCGACCGGTAAAGCCGGAAATGGCGGGCGGCGAGGCGCGCGCACAGCTTTTCGGCGAGGTCGCCGCGCTCGGCGGCGAGCGTCACGGCGGTGGGCAGGCCGCGCGCGAGATCGATGGCGAAGCTCGGGCCGGACAAGGCGGCGGCGGCCTGGCCGGGAATCGTCTCGGCCAGGATTTCATGCATGTAAAGGCCGGTATCGCGCTCGATGCCCTTGGCGCAATTCACCACCGCCGCGTCGCGCCGCAAATGTCCGCGCAGAATTTGCGCCGTCGCGCGGAAATTTTGCGCCGGGACCACCGAGAGAACATGGTCCGCCTCGGCGACGCAAGCGATGTCGGCGACGGGCTCGACCCGCGGCGCCAGGTTGAAGCCGGGGAGGCGCCGGTCGTTGCGCCGGTCCCGGCGCATGGCCTCGACATGGGTCGGATCGTGCGCCCACAGCCAGACCGTGGCGTGGGCGCCCGCCGCCATATTGGCCAGCGCCGTGCCCCAGGCGCCGGCGCCGAGCACAGCGAGAGTCGGTTTTCCGGTCATCGTGTCGGGTCCGTATTGTCGCGCCGCGCCCACAGGGTTTCGAAGCGCCGCGTAAAGGCGCCCGCGACTTCAGGGCTGTCGATGATCACGATGTCATTGTCCTGGCGCCTTTCGCCGGACCACGAGAAATTGGCCGATCCCGTGCGCAGCCAGCGCCCGTCGATCGCATAGGCCTTCAGATGCATCAGGTCGTCCTGCTCGGCCTTGATCCGCGCCTCGACATTGGGCTGGTTGACCAGCGCGACCACATTGTCGTTCCTGCCGCCGATGCGCCGGAACTGTTCGGGGTCGAAATAGATGCGGATTTTGACGCCCCGGCTCGCGGCCGCCGACAAGGCTTCGATCACCCTCTCGTCGCTCAGCACGTAAGCCGTCATGTCGATTTTTTGCCGTGCGCGCCCGATCAGATTCTGGTCGAGCGCCTCGAACCCCGGTTCAGGCCCATAGGCGACGCGCACGGGCGCCGCAATCGGGGACCGCTGCTCCAGAAACGGTTTGGGGGCCTCGATGGCGAGGACCAGGGCGCCGGCCAGAAGAAGATATTTGAGCGCGCGCACGAAAACCTCACGCCTTGCCGTGCCAGCGCGGGTCCTGCCTGGCGTCGAGCGGCCAGCGCGGCCGCGCGGCGAAATCCATGCCGTCGATCATGCCGAGGCGGAAACGCTCCAGCCCAGCCCAGCCGATCATCGCGCCATTGTCCGAGCACAGACTCGGCGGCGGCAGGGCAAGCCGCAGCCCGGCTTCCGCGCAAAGCCTTCCGAGCGCCCGGCGGATCGCGCCATTGGCGGCGACGCCCCCCGCCGCCACCAAGGCGGTGGGCGGAGTGGGCGAATCGCCGAGCCGGCGCAACGCGGCGCGGCAGCGGTCCACGATGACGTCCACGGCCGCCGCCTGGAAGGAGGCGCAGAGATCGGCGACGTCGGTCCGGGTCAGGGGCGCGATTCGTTCGGCCTCCTGACGCACCGCCGTCTTGAGGCCGGAGAAGGAAAAGTCGGGATTGCGCCGCCCGGCCATCGGCCGGGGGAAATCGAATCGCGCGGGGTCGCCGCCGAGCGCCGTCTGTTCGACGCGCGGGCCGCCGGGATAAGGCAGGCCGAGCAATTTGGCCGCCTTGTCGAAAGCCTCGCCGATCGCGTCGTCCACCGTCGAGCCGAGCCTTTGATAATCTCCGACGCCGTTGACCGCGACGAGCTGGCTATGGCCGCCGGAGACCAGCAGAAGCAGATAGGGGAATTCGATCGCCTCGGTCAGGCGCGGCGTCAGCGCATGGGCTTCGAGATGGTTGATCGCGATGAACGGCTTGTTCGCGGCCAGCGCGATCGCCTTGCCGGCAGTGAGGCCGACCATCACCCCGCCGATCAGGCCCGGGCCGGCGGCGGCGGCAATGGCGTCGAGGTCCTCGATACGGCAATCCGCCTCGGCCAGGGCGCGGCGAATCAGCGGGTCGAGGGCCTCGACATGCGCGCGCGCCGCGATTTCAGGGACGACCCCGCCAAAGGCGGCGTGTTCGGCGATCTGGCTGAGCACGCAATTGGAGAGAATTTTTCCGCGCCCGCGCGAATCGGCCTCGACCACCGCCGCCGCGGTTTCGTCGCAGGTGCTCTCAATGCCCAGAACGCGAAGACTGGCCCACATAAGGTCGCTCCTTGGGATCGCTCCCGGCGCCGCTTTCTTCACGGCGCTCTTTTCCCTATAGTCCGCCGCCCGAAGGTTTGAAAACGACTTTGAAAACGACACGGAGCGAAATTTTGACGCCCTGGATGAAAATCGGCACGCGCGGCAGTCCCCTGGCGCTGGCCCAGGCCCATGAAACCCGCCGCCGCCTCGCTCTGGTTCATGGCGCGCCGGAGGAGCATTTCGAAATCGTGGTCATCAAGACCAGCGGCGACATGATCCAGGACCGGCCGCTGAGCGAAGTCGGCGGCAAGGGCCTGTTCACCCGAGAACTCGACCAGGCCCAGCTCGACGGCGCGATCGACATCGCCGTCCATTCGGCCAAGGATCTGCCGACGGTTCTCCCCGAGGGCCTCATCGCCGCCGGCTATCTGCCGCGCGAGGACGTGCGCGACGCCTTCATCGGCGGCGCGGCGAAAACCTTGATGGATCTGCCCCAAGGCGCCCGGGTCGGCTCGGCCTCCTTGCGCCGGCAGGCGATGATTCGCCGGCTGCGCCCCGACCTCGAAGTCGAACTGTTGCGCGGCAATGTGCAGACGCGGCTGCGCAAGGTGGAAAGCGGCGAATTCGCCGCCACTCTGCTGGCGCTGGCGGGCCTGAAGCGGCTCGGCCTCGCCGAGCAGGCGACCTCGATCCTGCCGCTCGACCTGTTTCCGCCGGCCTGCGGCCAGGGCGCCATCGCGATCACCGCGCGCGCCGAAGACGCGCGCATCCTCGCCGATCTCGCCCCGATTTGCGACGCCGAAACCGGCTTTGCGCTCGCGGCGGAGCGGGCGTTCCTCAATGTCCTCGACGGCTCCTGCCGCACGCCGATCGGCGGCCATGCCGTGGTCGCCGGCGACAGGGTCAGCTTTTATGGAATCGTCCTGCGCACGGACGGCTCCGAGGCTTTTGACGCCCGCGCCGAAGGCCCGATCGCCGAGGCCACCGTCCTTGGCGAAGCCGCCGCGCGAAAAATTCTCGCGGACGCGCCGGCCGACCTGCTTCGCTTCTGACCGCGATGCGCGTGCTGGTCACCCGGCCCTCCGATCAAGCGGCGGGCACGGCGAAAAGGCTCGCCGCCCTGGGCCACGAGGCTTTGATTGCGCCGGTTCTGGAAATTTTTCCAACCGGCGCGCCGGTCCCGGACGGGCCATTCGATCTGGTCCTCGCCACCAGCGCTCAGGCTTTCGCCGGAGGAACGGCGCCGCCGGCGATTCGCGGCGTCGCCGTCGCCTGCGTCGGGGAAAAGACCGCGCGGGCGGCGCGAGACGCGGGTTTTGAGGTCGAATTCGTCGCGCCGCGCGCCGAAGCCCTGGTCGAATGGCTGATCGCCGAAAAAAAGTCCGGCGCCGCGCTTTATCTGGCGGGCCGGGAGCGCAAGCCTGTGCTGGAACAGCGCCTCGCCGGCGCCGGCTGGCGGCTTGAGCTTGTCGAGACCTATGACGCCCGGCCCGTGGCTTCCTGGCCGGAGGAGATCGTCGCGGCCTTGCGCCACGGGCGGATCGACGCCGTTCTGCATTATTCGCCGCGCAGCGCCGGCGCGGCCCTGGCGCTGATGGGCGCCGCCGCCGCGCGTCTGTCGCATTTCTGCCTTTCGTCCGATGTAGCCGACAGGTGCCGGGCAATCGCGCCGGAGGCCACGATATTCATCGCTTCTCAACCCGATGAAGAGGCGTTAATCAGTCTGCTCGGCTCAGCCGAGTCGCGCCATGGAGATCGAACCGCATGAGAAAAGCCCTCGCTTTTTCCTCCTTTCTTGTTGGCGCGGGTCTTGCCGCTGGGACCTTGGGGGCGCCGGCCGCTTTCGCCGCGCAATTCCCCTACGGCCTGTGGAGGGTCGCTGACGGCACGGCCATCATCCGCGTCAGCCCGTGCGGAGGCGGCGTCTGCGGCGCCGTCGCCGCCGCGCCCAAGCCCGGACCAGGAGAGAAATCGGCGGTGGGGCAGAAAATCCTGCTGAACCTTCGCCGTTCCGGCAATGTCTGGAAGGGACGGATTTTCAATCTCGACAACGGCAAGATTTATGACGGCGAAATCTCGCAGGGCGCGGACGTCGATCATCTCCACGTCCAGGGCTGCCTCCCCGGCGGCGGGCTTTGCGGCGGCGAAACCTGGAAACGGGCGCGCTGACGGGGCGTTTTCCTGCCTGAATCGGCCGCGTTGACAAGCCGGCGCGGCGCTTCTATCTGTCGCGCGCCGGGAGTCCCGGCTTTTCGCGCTTTTGCGCCGCTTCCGTCAAAAAATCGTCGCGGTCGCAGAGAACAAGGCGCGGCGTCTTGTTTCTCGCGCGACGGCTTCCGAAATAGGGGCGGCGCATCTCGCCGGCCGCGACTTGGAACGGCTGGCGTCCAGGGATCGCGGGCAGGGGCGCCGCGCTGAAAGGTCGATTTTGATGCTGGGGAACCTCGCGAAGAAGATTTTTGGCACCGCCAACGATCGCAGGTTGAAGACCTATCGGCCCCGGGTCGACGCCATCAACGCGCTGGAGCCTGAGATCGCGGCTCTGTCCGATGACGCCTTGCGCGCCCGCACTGAGGCGTTCCGCGCGGAGGTCGCCGCCGGCAAGAGCCTCGACGATCTGCTGGTTCCCGCCTTCGCAACGGTGCGCGAGGCCGCCAGGCGCGCCATCGGCCAGCGCCATTTCGACGTCCAGCTGATCGGCGGCATGGTGCTGCACGAGGGCTCGATCGCCGAAATGAAGACCGGCGAAGGCAAGACGCTGGTCGCCACGCTCGCCTGCTATCTCAACGCGCTCGCCGGCAAGGGCGTCCATGTCGTGACCGTCAACGACTATCTCGCCCGCCGCGACGCCGAGAACATGGGCCGCATCTATAATTTCCTCGGCATGAGCGTCGGCGTCATCGTCCACGGGATCGAGGACGCCGAGCGCGCCGAGGCCTATGCCGCCGACATCACCTATGGCACCAACAACGAATTCGGCTTCGACTATCTTCGCGACAATATGAAATATGAGCTGAACCAGATGGTTCAGCGCGGCCACAACTTCGCCATCGTCGACGAGGTCGATTCGATCCTGATCGACGAGGCGCGCACGCCGCTGATCATTTCCGGCCCCTCGGACGACAAGTCGGACCTTTACAGCGCCATCGACAAGCTGATCCCACGCCTTGCTCCTGAAGATTTCGAGCTGGACGAGAAGCAACGCAGCGTCAACCTCACCGAGGAGGGCAACGAGCACATCGAGCAATGGCTGCGCGACGCCGGCCTGCTGACCGAGGGTTCGCTCTATGAATCCGCCAATGTGACCTTGGTTCACCACGTCAACCAGGCCCTGCGCGCCCATAAACTGTTCCATCGCGACAAGGACTACATCGTCCGTAACGACGAAGTGGTGATCATCGACGAATTCACCGGCCGCATGATGCCGGGCCGCCGCTATTCGGAAGGCCAGCATCAGGCGCTGGAAGCCAAGGAAGGCGTGCCGGTCCAGCCGGAAAACGTGACGCTCGCCTCGATCACCTTCCAGAATTATTTCCGGCTCTACAAGAAGCTCGCGGGCATGACCGGCACGGCGGCGACCGAGGCCAACGAATTCGCCGAAATCTACAAGCTCGACGTGGTCGAGATCCCCACCAACCTGCCGGTGGCGCGCATCGACGCCGACGACGAGGTCTATCGCAGCGCGGGGGAAAAACTCGCCGCCATCGTCGCCGAAATCGAGCGCGCCAACGCCAAGGCCCAGCCCTTGCTGGTCGGCACGACCTCGATCGAGAAGTCAGAGCAGCTTGCCGATTTTCTCAAGAGCAAAGGCTACAAGATGATCGACTTCGGCGCGCCCGGCGCGCTGGACAAGCTCTACGCCTCGGCCCGTTCCGGCAAGCCGTCCAA
>JAKANG010000032.1 GCA_021812505.1 Pseudomonadota bacterium | reverse complement strand
CGGCGGAGGCGCGGACGGTCTCGTCCGGCCCGACGGTGACGACGGGCGAGGTCATGACGTCGCTGGCGCGCTTGTCAGCGATTGAATGGGCGATATCGAGCAAGGCGGCCTCCCTTCGTTCCGACGCAATCCAGCCAAAACCAGAAGATTATTTTAAGCCCTTGCCCGCCGCCCGCATTGATCAGACCCCGCCTGCGACGACCCAGCCGGCGAGGAGCGAAGCCCCGAGACCCAGTATGACACAGGCTGCGGCGACCTCCAGAACGCGGCCGAAGATCTCGGCGCGACGCGGGCTCGCGCCGAGCAATTTCGTCGCCGCGCCCTTGGCGAGCACGGCGCTCGCCGCCAGAGCCGCCGTGGTCATGGCCGTGCCGACGGCCATGGCGAAAACCGCCCAGACGCCGATCAGGAACACTTGCTGCGCCGCGGCGAAAACCAGCACCAGAATGGCGCCTGAACAAGGCCGAGAACCGGCGGCGACCACGGTCGCCACGCCCTGGCGCCAGGAAAAGCCTTCGCCAAGCCGGCTAGGATCGGGCGCGACGCAATGGGCGCAATCGGGTCCGTGCGACAAGGGCTGCGCGGCGTCATCGCAACGGAAGCGCCCGGCGATCGGGATCGGCGGCGCGCGCAAGGCGGCGACGAGGCCGACGCCCTTGCGTGCGAGGAGCCAGAGCCCGAAGGCAGTGATGGCGAAATAGGACCCGACCTCGACGGCTTGCGTCGCTGCGGTCATCTTCTGCGCCGTGGCCTCAAGCGCCAGCGAAGCGATTCCGACGATGGCGATGGCGACCATGGCCTGCAGCAAGGCGGCGAGCGAGGCGATGACGACCCCGCGCCGAAGCGCCTTCTCATTGGCGAGCATGTAGCTCGCGATCACCGCCTTGCCGTGACCGGGGCCGGCGGCGTGAAAGATACCGTAAGCGAAGGCCACCGAGGCCAGGGAAATGGCCGCCCAGGGATTGGTCTGCGCGGCGTCGACCGCCCGGTTCAAAGCGTGATAGAAGCGCGCCTGCTCTTGCAAAAGCCACAGGCCCACGCGCCCGACCTCGCCGACCGAGCCTTCGTTGACGCCGACGGAAAAGGGATTTTTGCGCGCGAATTGGGCGGCGGCCGGCGCGACGGACAAGGCCAGGACCGCGAGCGAACAGCCCAGCCTTCTCATGGGCAGGCCACGATCGATCGGGTCGCCATTTTGACCCCGAAATCGGACCCGATCGGCAGGCCGGTGAAAAAGCTCTCGTTGAGCTTTTTCGTGTCCTCCTGCCCGAGCGGGTCGGGGCGCAGCGTATTGACCGAGCAACCGGGCGGCGCGTCCTTCAAGGCGACCGCCTCGCCCTTTTGCAGTTCGAAATCGACGAAATAGGTCGGGTCATAGACCATGAAGGTGAAGGGCTTAGTGGCCGAGACCGCCTCCTTGAGCGGCAAGGTGAAGCTCAAGGTGACGATCTTCTTGTCGTCGGCCGTGAGCTCGTAATCCTTTGGCGCGCCGAATTCATAATAATGCGGACCGGTCTTGGCGACCGTGAAATACTGGAATTCGGCGAGGGATTCGACATTGGTCTTGGCCAGCGGCGCCAGTTCTTCTTTGGTCGGCGGCTTGCCATCCTTGCCCAGCCCCTGCGTGGCGAAGGCGGAATACATTTCGTCGAAGGTCCAGACGTGCCGGAAGCCGACGATCTTGCCATCAGGCCCGAACAGGATCTGCGCCTTGGCGGTCACCCAGACATGGGGATGGGCGGCCGCGGGCGCCGTCAGCCCCGCCACAATCAGGAAAGCCGCCAAAAATCTTGCCGCCACGATTCACTCTCCTTTTCGCGCCTTTTACCACCAAGCGCGGCAAAAGGGCGAAAGCGAGGCGGCGGGCGCACGAGACGCCCGTCGCGGACGAAAGTGAATTTGGCGCGCTGAACAGGCGGCCGTCCCGAGCACAAGCCGTCCGATTCCTTCGCTGCGAAACAGAGCGGCGAAGGATGGCCTCCTGCTCACCGCACCAGAATGTTGCGGAACTGCCAAGGGTCGCTTTCGTCGATGTCCTCGGGGAAGAAGCCGGGGCGGCCGGCGAGCGGGGTCCAGTCGGTATAGGCGCCGATCACCGGTCCGAGATAGGGGCGCTGGATTTCGAGGCAGCGCTTGTAGTCGAGCTCGTCGGCTTCGAGGATGCCTTCGTTCGGATTTTCCAGCGCATAGACCATGCCGGCCAGGACCGCCGACGAGACCTGCAGGCCCGTGGCGTTCTGATAGGGGCAGAGGGCGCGGGTTTCCTCGACCGAGAGCTGCGAGCCATACCAATAGGCGCCCTTGGCGTGGCCGAAGAGCAGCACGCCCAGCTCGTCGATGCCGTCCACGATCTCGTGCTCGTCGAGAATGTGGTTCTTTTCCTGCACCTTGCCGCCGGCGCCGAACATTTCATGCAGCGACAGCACGGCGTCGTCGGCCGGGTGATAGGCGTAATGGCAGGTCGGGCGATAGATCACTTCGCCCTTGTCGTTGCGCGCGGTGTAATAATCCGCGATCGAGATCGACTCGTTGTGGGTGACCAGGAAGCCGTATTGTGGGCCGGGCGTCGGGGTCCAGCTGCGCACGCGGGTGTTGGCGCCCGGCTGCAACAGGTAGATCGCGGCGCCGCAGCCGAATTTGTGGGTGCGGCCGTTTTCGGGCATCCAGGTCTCATGCGTGCCCCAGCCGAGTTCGGCCGGCTGCATGCCTTCCGAGACGAAGCCTTCGACCGACCAGGTGTTGACGAATACGCCGCGCGGCTTGGGATTCTTGGCGCGCTGGGTGTCGCGCTCGGCGATATGGATGCCCTTGACGCCGAGCCGGTGGCTGAGCGCCGCCCATTCCTCGCGGGTCTTGGGCTCAGGCGCCGTGTCGCCCGTATCGGCGGCGAGATTGACCAGCGCCTGTTTCACGAACCAGGACACCATGCCGGGATTGGCGCCGCAGGTGGAAATGGCGGTCACGCCGCCGGGGTTCTTGCGGCGCGCTTCCAGCACCGTTTCACGCAGGGCGTAGTTCGAACGCGCTTCCGGGCCGAGGTGCTTGTCGAAATAGAAGCCGGCCCAGGGCTCGATCACGGTATCGATGTAAAGCGAACCGATCTCGCGACACAGCTCCATGATCGCCAGCGACGAGGTGTCGACGGAGAGATTGACGCAGAAGCCCTGGCCGCCGCCGCGGGTCAGCAGCGGAACGAGAAGCTCGCGGTAATTGTCCTTGGTGACCGCCGCCTTGATGAATTCATAGCCGCGGATTTCCGCGATCTCGCGATCGACGTCACAGGGGTCGATGACGACGAGGCGCTTCTTGTCGAATTCGAAATGCCGCTCGATCAGAGGCAGCGCGCCCTTGCCGATGGAGCCGAAGCCAATCATCACGATCGGGCCGGAAATGCGGCCATGAACGGGCCAGTCAGTCATCGTGTCATCCTTCTCTGATGGGCGGGCGGGCGGGCTTTGCGCGGTTTACTGGCCGAGACGCCGGACAAGGTCAAGCGGCCGCGCTGGCGCAAGGCCACATTTTACAAGGGATGTGACGGTTTGAAGAAGATTACGCCGCGAGGCGTCGGTCGCCTTCGGACTCGCTGAAGGCGCCGGTCGCGCGCACCATGCCTTGCGCGCCGGCGAGCGCGCCCGGCGCCAGCTCCAGCGCGAGGAAACGCGCCAGCTCCACCGGGCCCGGCAGGTCGAGGTGTTCCGCGCCGACGCGCGAAAAGCCGAAGCGCTCGTAATAAGGCGCGTCGCCGACGAGGATCACGGCCTTGTGGCCGAGCGCGCGGGCGTGCTCGAGGCCGAGCCGGATCATCGCGCCGCCAAGGCCCTGCGAGCGCAGGGACGCGCTCACCGCGATCGGGCCGAGCAGCAAGGCGTCGTGCGCGTCTCCGGCCTTGATCGACCAGAAACGCAGCGTGCCGACGAGAACGCCGCCGCGGATCGCGGAAAAGGCGAGGCCCGGCGCCGGAAGGCGGCCTTCGCGCAGGCGCTCGCAGGTCTTGCGCCAGCGATCGAGACCGAAAGCGCGATCGAGCAGGGCTTCACGCGCAAGGAAATCAAGCGCGGATTCAGCGCGGATGACAATCTGGTCGGCGATGGCCGGGACGGAAGCGATCTGGTTCATGCGGACCTCCCTCGGGTCGCGAAAAGCCGCGGCCGGAACAAGGCCGGCGCGGAGTGAGGAGGCCGCCGCCCAGGAAACGAGGGCGGCGAAGGCTGATGGAAAACGGGGAACCGGACTCAGATCACGAACGATTGCAGAGGCGGGAAACCGTTGAAGCCGACGGCGGAATAGGTCGTCGTATAGGCGCCCGTTCCCTCGATCAGCACTTTCGCGCCGATTTCGAGACTGACCGGCAGCAGATAGGGCTCCTTTTCATAGAGCACATCCACCGAATCGCAGGTCGGGCCGGCGAGGACGCAAGGCTCGCGCGCGTCCGCATCGAAATCGGTGCGGATCGGATAGCGGATCATCTCGTCCATGGTTTCGGCGAGCCCGTTGAACTTGCCGATGTCGAGATAGACCCACTTGACCTTGTCGTCGTCCGACTTCTTCGAAATCAGCACGACTTCCGCCTCGATCATGCCGGCGTCGCCGACCATGCCGCGTCCCGGCTCGATGATCGTCTCCGGGATCTGGTTGCCGAAATGTCGTCGCAGCGCCCCGAAGATGGCGTCGCCATAGGTGCGCACGCTCGACACGCGCTTGAGATAGCGCGTCGGGAAGCCGCCGCCGAGATTGACCATCTGGAGATTGATTCCCCGCTCGGCCAGTTCGCGGAAGACGCCGGCCACGCTTTTCAGCGCGCCGTTCCACATGCGCGGATTGCGCTGCTGCGACCCGACATGGAAGGACAGGCCATAGGCTTCCAGCCCGAGGCGATGCGCATGTTCCAGGACTCGCGGCGCCATGTCCGGCGCGCAGCCGAATTTGCGCGACAGCGGCCATTCGGCGCCATTGCCCTCGCAGAGCATGCGGCAGAATATTTTCGAGCCCGGCGCGGCGCGCGCGACCTTTTCGACCTCGGCATCGCAGTCGACAGCGTAGAGGCGGACGCCCAATTCGAAGGCGCGGAAAATATCGCGCTCCTTCTTGATCGTATTGCCGAAGGAGATGCGGTCGGGGGCCGCGCCTGCCGCGAGCGCCTGTTCGATCTCGACAACCGAGGCGCAATCGAAACAGGAGCCGAGCGAAGCCAGCAACGACAGGACTTCCGGCGCGGGATTGGCCTTGACGGCGTAAAAGACGCGGGTGTCCGGCAACGCCTTGGCGAAGGCGTCGTAATTGTCGCGCACGACGTTGAGATCGACGACCAGGCACGGGCCGGAGTCCAGCCCCTTTTCGCGGCGGTCGCGGAGGAATTCAAGGATACGATCGGTCATCGCGGCATCCCTTCGAAGGGCGGTTTCCCGCCAGGACAAACAGAGCTTCGGAAGGACGAACGACAGTCGTCCGCTCTCGCGCGATGGAGACGCGAGCAGCAGATGACAACGCCGTCCAGGACCGTTCATGCGACGATAAAACGCCGCCTGGCGATCGGGTGCTGCGCCGTGGACGCGAAAAACCCGGAAGGCGTCGCGCCATCCAAGTTAATTCTGCGGCCTTCGATTGGAATGGGAGAACCCGTTCCGCACGCCCGGCAAGAAAGACTAGCCTCTTCGGTAAGCCGGCCTTTGGAGGGCCGACAGAGACGAAAAAGCCCGGTCCGTCGTTGCTTTAAGTCGCGATCCCCCGTTCAGACGGGGTTCGCCGGTTCGCCTCCGGCTGCCGGTTTGTTTCTCAGGCGTTTCTCCGGCCTCTTGTCCGGATTTCCGCCAACCGACACACGACCACAGGCACGTGCGATTTGGGCAAGGCCGA
Organism: Pseudomonadota bacterium; assembly: GCA_021812505.1. The sequence continues at coordinate 2,710 of JAKANG010000032.1, read as the reverse complement.
ACATAGGAATTCGCGCCTCGAACGCAAGTAAAAATTTCGCAATCTTCGAATTTTTCCGTCCCCGTGGCGCCGGTGCTCGAATTCCGCGCCAACTGCGCCCGCATGACGCCTTGCGCGAGCCGCAAATCGTGGATAACTGCTTGAGCCAGCCGCGCCGCGTCCGCGCCACCGCAAGTGATTCGACCTATGTCTCAAATCGACCGCCGCTTCCTGCTCAACGCCCTCGCCGTTTCCGGCGCCGCCGCGCTCGCGCCGCGCGCCCTGTCGGGCGCCTCGGCGCAGACCGCCTCAGCGCCCGCCGGCGCTCCCCCGCCGGCGGCGAAATTCGGCTTCGACGATGTGGTGAAGCGCGCGCGCGACCTTGCCGCCGCGCCCTATGACGGCGCCCTGCCGAAACTCCCCGAAGCCCTGACCAAGCTGGATTTCGACGCCTACCGCGACATCCGCTTCAAATCCGACAAATCGCCGATTACGGCCGGGCCCTTCCGCCTGCAATTGTTCCATCCCGGCTTCATTTACAAGCGCCCGGTGGTGGTGAACACGATCCGCGACGGCATCGCCGCGCCGATACCCTATTCGTCGTCGCTCTTCGACTATGGCCGCGCGAAATTCGACAAGACCCTGCCGGTCAATGTCGGCTTCGCCGGCTTCCGCCTGCATTACCCGCTGAATTCGCCCCATGGCCAGGACGAACTCGTCTCCTTCCTGGGCGCCACCTATTTCCGCTTCCTCGGCCGCGGCCAGAACTATGGTCTCTCGGCGCGTGGCCTCGCCGTCAATACTGGCGGCGACGACGAGGAATTCCCCTATTTTCGTGAATTCTGGATCGAGACCTCGACGCAACTGCCCGACAAGGCGACGATCTTCGCGCTGCTCGACAGCGCCTCGGTCACCGGCGCCTACCGCTTCGATCTCTATCCCGGCGTCGAGAGCGTCATGGAGGTTTCCGCGACGATTTTCCCGCGCCGCGACAATGTGAAATTCGGCTTCGCTCCGCTTACGTCGATGTTCTTCCTCGGCGAGGGGCGGCAATGCGAGCATTGCGAGGACGAATGGCGCTACGAGCTGCACGATTCGGACGGGCTGCTGATGCATTCCGCGAGCGGCGAATGGATCTGGCGGCCGTTGCGCGCGCCGCATGTCAAGGTCATGACGACATTCGCGGGCGACAATATCCGCGGCTTCGGCCTGGTGCAGCGCGACCGCAATTTCGACCATTACCAGGATCTCGAACTGGCCTATGAGATCCGCCCGACCTATTTCGTCGAACCCCATGGCGAATGGGGCGAAGGCCGGATCGAACTGCTCGAACTTGCGACCAAGGACGAGACCGCCGACAATATCGTGACGTACTGGACCCCGAAGACGCCTCCGGAATCGGGCAAGCCCTTTTCCTATTCCTATCGCATCCGCGCCCTGCTTGACGCCGCCGACCTCTCGCCCAACGGCCGCGTGGTCAATACCTGGTCGACCAGCCCCAAGGCGCTCGGCTCCAACGAGGCGGTCGATGTCGGCTCGCGCCGCTTCATCGTCGATTTCGCCGGCGGCGACCTCGCCTATTACCTGAAGGATCCGAATATGGTGGATATCTCCGCCAGCGCTTCGGTCGGCAAGGTCACGCGCACCTTCCTGATGGTCAACCCGCATATCGACGGCTTCCGCGCCATGATCGACATCGAGGTCCCGCCAGGGCAGAGCACGGATGTTCGCGCCTTTCTCCATGCTGGGCCAAAGGTCCTGACCGAAACCTGGCTGAAGCCTTGGATCGCGCAGTGACCGGATTTCGTCGAGTCAGCCCCCACCGAGCGTGAAGACGCGCGGCAGAAGCTCGGACAGACGCAAGGTCTCGACCTGTCCGCTGTCGTCGGCCATATGCACCCGCGCCCCGGGACCGGCGAATTCGGCGATGCGCTGGCGGCAGGCGCCGCAGGGCGCGATCCGCTCGGCGCCAGGGCCGAGCACCAGAATTTCCGCGATCCGCCGCTCGCCCGCCGCGATCATGGCCGAGATGGCCGAGGTCTCGGCGCAGACGCCGAGCGGATAAGCCGCATTCTCCACATTGCAGCCGGCAAAGACCGCGCCGCTTTCCGCACGCAGGGCGGCGCCGACCGGAAAGCGCGAATAGGGCGCATAGGCCCGCGCCCGGGCCGCCTTTGCCCGGATGAATAATTCGTCGAAACCATTCATGTTTCCCGCCTTCAGAATTTCCGCCACAGGCCAAGCAGCAGGCCATTCTCGCGATAGGCGTTCAGCCCGGCCAGTGTGACATAGCCGCCCGCCTGCGCCCGCCATCCGGCGCTGAACTGATAGACGAGGCTGAGTTGCGCCTTGGCCTGCGCCCATTGCGGCGTCTGCGGATTGCTGGACGCCGCCGAGATCGTATTGAAACTCTGCGCCAGCACAAGCAGCTCCGGCGTCGCGTAAAGTCCGAAAGTTGCGTCGAAATGGCCTTCGTTCGGCGTGCTTCCCCCGACTAGCCGGTAGCCCGCGGCGAAATCGAGAAAACCGGAAAAATCCCGGAGGCTGACATTATGCCCCAGCAGAAGCTGGAAATCATATTCGGGCTGGTTCGGTCCCTGTAGCCAGCTGTTGGTCGCCCCTCCGCTCGTTGCCGCGCGCACGCCGGCCAGCACTGAAATCACCGTCGAATCGTCGCGCCAGACCCTCGCCTGCACTGCAATCTCGCTGTCGCCGAGCCCGGTATAGCGCT
>JAKANG010000031.1 GCA_021812505.1 Pseudomonadota bacterium | reverse complement strand
GGCGCGCGCGCGGCCTGCGCGGCCTCAACATCACCGCGCCATTCAAGCTGGACGCCTTCGCCTATGCCACAGACCTGTCGCCCGAGGCCGAAACGGCCGGCGCGGTCAATTGCCTGACCTTCACGGGCGAAACAGCGCGCGGCGACAATTTCGACGGCGTGGGCCTCGTGCGCGACATCATCGCCAATCTCGGATCCGAAATTCGCGGCAGGCGCTTGCTTCTTCTGGGAAGCGGCGGCGCGACGCGTGGCGCGCTCTCACCCTTGCTCCAGCAGGCGCCGAAAAAACTCGTCGTCGCCCATCGCTCGGACGAGGCGGCGGCCGCGCTCGCCGCCCTGTTCCCACCCGACCCCGCGCTCGAATTCAAACGCTACGATGCGCTGGCGCCTGCAGAGGACTCGAAATTCGACCTCATCCTCAACGCCACCTCGTCGAGCCTGCACGGCGCCGCGCCGCCCGTCCCGCCTTACGTTTTTGGCGTGGACAGCCTCGCCTATGACCTCACCTATGGCAAAGGCCTGACGCCCTTCCTGCGCCTCGCGCGCGAAGCCGGAACAAAACGCGTCGTCGACGGCGTCGGCATGCTGGTCGAACAGGCGGCGGAAGCCTTTGCGCTGTGGCGCGGCGTGAGGCCCGACACGAAGCCGCTGATCGAAAAACTCACCGTGCCGCTGACGTAAACGTGCGGACCGCCGACGCCTTCGCGATCGTCGGTCGGTTCGCCGCGCCGCCAATCCGCAATGAGCATTTCATCCCAAGATGCGCCGTGGCGCGTCCGACTCCGCCGCCTCGCGCCTGAATGAGCCGGCCAAGCACGGCTCATGGGGCTTTCAAGCCAAGCTCCTTCGCCAGCGCTGCGAGCTTGTTCAGGGCCGCCGGGTCGCCTGACAGCGCCGAATGCGCACGATCAAAAGCGTCTTGCGCCTTGTCGGGCTCGTTCAGCACCTTGTAGGAGCGAATGAGGCGCATCCATTCCTCGGCGCCGCCGCCCTGAGCCGAAAGGCGTTGCGCCAGCTTGTCGATCATGGCGCGGATGGTCTTCTGTTGTTCGTCGGCGCTCTCGCCGGCGAGAGCGCGCGCGTCGCCCTGCGAAGCGCCGCCTTCCGGCGGCGCGTCCAGCATCGCGAGCTTGTCGAGCACGTCCTTTTTCGCCGTCGATCCGTCCGGCATTTCGGGCAGCATGGACGTCCAGATGTCCCGCGCCTTCGCCACGTCGTCGTTCTGGGCGGCCGCAAGCGCCCTATAATAGCGGGCCTGGAGATTTTTGGGGTCCAGAACGAGCGCGCGCTCCAGCTTGTCCTCGGCTTCCGGTGAAACGACGCCGTCATTGGCGTAGGAGAGGGCCTCGGCGTAAGTCACCAGCCGGACCGGGGATTCGCCGAGGATGTCGAGGGCTGCCCTGGCGGCTTTGACCGCCTCGTCGTAGCGCCCCATCTGGAGATAGGTTGGAACCATCAGTTCCAGCGTCCGGCCGTCCTTCGGGTGGGTTGCGAGATAGGCTTCCATCTCGGCGACCGGGCTCGCCGGTCCCGGCGGCGGCGGAGCAGCCTCATGCCGCGCCTGCGCCGGCTTGTCCGACAGGTCGGGGCGGCCGATCCGCGCATAAAGCCCGAGAGCGATGGCAGGCAAGCCGAACGCGACGAGCAGAATGGCGATCTTGCGCGCGACCGGCGCGTCGCCGGCCGCAGCTTCCTTGGCGGCGCTCGCGAGCAGGCTTCGCGCCGCTCGTGATTTCTCAGCCTCCGCTTCCGCGCGGTCCACATGACCGCGCGACTGTTCTGCGTCGATCTCCGCAATCCGGTCCCGATAAAAGGCGACGTCGGCGCCGTCCTCGTCGAGGTTCGGCGCCGACCCGGTCAGCGGCCAGAGCACGCTGAGCACCGCGGCGAAGGTCAACAGCCCGATGACAACCCAGATCATCCGCGCAGCGCACCTTCGCCGTCAAAGTTCCCTTTGCCGCGAATTACCACATGAACCAGGCATAAGCCAGCAGGGTATTGTTGTCGCTCGCCTTCCGGCAATAGGGGGTGACGCTGCCGCCGTTGCACAGCGTCGTGCCGTTCACGTCGACTGCGGTCGGATCGATATTGTTCGTTCCGCCATTGAACCGGGTGTAGAGCGTATAGGTGAGCCCGATACGCGCATTGGCCCAGGGCCAGAAGGACGGACCGCCCCGCGAGAACGGCAGGTAGGAAGCGTCGAACATCCAGCCTTCCGAATTCGGCGAGAAGTTAGCGTTCGGCGCATAAAGCGTCATGTCCGCTGTGCCGTTGATATTGAAATAGGTCGCGGTAAACGCATAGGTGTTCTTGTAGACATATTCGCCGGACAGCTTCAGGCTGCGCAAATAGTCCACGTTATTGGCGGCGAAGCCTTGCAGAACGCTCGAGACCAGATTCTGCCGCTCGATGATGTAGTTCGCGCGCAGGGTCACCGCGTGGGTGTCGGTGATCCACTGATATTGCGCGTCAAAGCCATTGTCGGTGATGATGTCCGTGGGCCATCCGAAGGTTCCCACCGGCAACGACTGATTGCCGCCCGTGATCACATTCGCATTCATGCCATAGGCGCCGACTTCCAGGGAGTGCTCGCCCCAGTTCTTTTCCAGCGCGACGCGGTAATAAGGCGCAACGCCGGAGAGAAGGTTGGAGGGAGGTCCGCCCGTAATGGCCCATTGGAACGATTTCGATGTCGCGCCATATGCCGAGAATTCAAGATAGAGCATGTCGTTGATGAAGGCATAGGCGCCGGCGCTGACCACCTGACCGGGACCCCAATCCGCGCCTTCGAGCATGGTCGCGGCTGCGGGACCGGGCGCGAAGGGCGACGAAATGAAGGGGAAGCCCCAGGCCGGCGTTGTGTTCCAGGGATCCTGGACCGTCGGGTTGTTGTTGAAGTCCAGACCCCAGAGCACATCGAAGCCGCCGATATGCAGCGTGTCGGCATAGCGAACGTCGCTGTTGTCCCAGTTGAACGCCTCGCCGTAATCCTGGGCATAGGTCGCCTGGATGAAGGCGCCGAGATTGCCCCAGATCTTGCCTCCGTAGAAAATGCTGACCTGCGACGAAAAGTCGGTCCAATTGTTGGTGTCGTTGTAGCCGCCCAGTCCCGGAGCCTGCGGGGGCGCATAGGCCGAGCTGGAGCCGAGCGGCGCGTTGAGGCTTCTGCCGATATTGGTGAACTGCGACTGCAGCATGAAGGAAACAGGCGGCAGTTGCGTGTCGATGCCGCCGCCCGCGGTATAGCCGCCGAGCTTGAAGCGGCGGCCATAGGGCGTGAGCTGCGGGAAGGCGGTGTGACAGGTCGAGCAGGTCTGGCCGGTCTGGCGCGCGAAGCTCGGCAAGGCGGAAGCCTGTTCGCCCGCGCCCATGAACGCGGCCAAGCCCACGACCGCCGCGGCGCCGATGCGCGATGGCCGGGGCATTTTATTCCCGGCGTGCATTGCATTGAATAATTCGTTCGTCCCGGCCATTCTTTTGGCCCTCCTCAATTCCCGCTAATGGCCTGGTTCAGCGCCGACGCGGACTGTTCTTGACCCTTGCCCAAATGGATAACGCTCACGGCGAAAGCGCTATTTGCTCGCCGTTTCCTCGTCGAGAAAACTCAGATAGGAGGCGAGCGCATCGATCTCGGCCGGCGACAATTCCCGCGCGACCTGCGGCATCGGCCGCGCCGTCGGATGGTAGCCCTTGTTCCATTCTTCCATCCGGCGTTTCAGATAGAGGTAGGAGAGGCCGCCCAGGCGCGGAATGTCGCGGACGCCTTCGGCGTTCGGCCCATGGCAAACGACGCAGGTCACGATGTTGGCGTTGGGGACGCCCTGCTGATAGAGAGCGCGGCCCTCGTCGAACAGGCCCCGGTTGCCGTCAGCCGCAGCGCGCGGCGGCAGCTGCGAAAAATAGACCGCCAACTCCCGGCCCGTCTCGGGTTTCAGGTTGGCGGCCACGTTCCACATGTAGAGCTGGGACAGCGGATTGTCGCGCTCGTGACCACGGAAGGCGCTGAGCTCCTTCTCGATATAGGCCGCCCTTTGCCCCGCAAGACGCGGCGCCGTGGCGAGTCCCTGCGCGGACACCCCGTGACAATAAGTGCAGTTTTTCACGGGCGGCCCATTCGCGGCAGGCAGGGGAAGAAGCGCGAGGGGGTAAGACGCGTCAGGTTGGGCGCAGAGCGGACCTGTCGCCCAAAGGGAAATCACCAGTGACGCGACCGTCAAGCCGATATGTTTCATGGCCTCTGTTCTCATCTGTGGGGCGCGGGGCATGCCCGCCGGCCGATCGGAGCGAAACGCATTAACGCAGACCGCCAACATAGGCGGCGACAGCGGCGATCTGCGCCGCGGTCAGATTATGTGTGGTCGGGACCATGAGCGCGGACAGGCCGCCCGCGGAGGAATGGCCGCGCTCCGGCGACCAGTTGCTCAAGGTCTTGACGAGATAGGACGGCAACTGGCCAGCGAGCCGCGGGATCTGCCCCGTGCCATGGGCGTCCGGCCCATGGCAGGCCGAGCAGGCGGGAACATTCGATTCGGGAAGGCCATTCGCGAAAATCTCGCGGCCAAGCGCGACATTGCCGCCGCCGCCGCCGAGCGGGGCCGGGTTCATGGCGTGGAAATGCGCAGCAATCGCGCCATACGTCGCCGGGCTCACGCCACGCGCGACGCCGCCCATGACCGAGTTGTGACGCAGGCCGCTCGCATAGTCGCGCAACTGGTTCTCGATATAACCGGGCTGCTGCCCCGCGAGGCGCGGGATGGCGTAATAGCCATAAAAGCCCCGGCCCGTCTCACCATGGCAGACCTGGCAATATTCAATCTTGTCCTGGACGCCGCCGCCCGCCCCCGCGACCGCGGAGCCGGAAAAACCAGCCGCCACGACCGCCGACGCGAGCGCAATCGAATATAATGCGTTTCGCCCATGAATAGCTATCATGGCTATCGACCCCTCAATTTTACATTCCCCGTCCAAGATTTCTACTGCCCGGTCTCGTGCTTTTAGACAAGTTTTACTTGCTTGTTGCGCGAGCCTGATTCGACCTGGGCCGGACTGGAATTCGACCGAATGTTTATCCCTTCCGTTCCCCGTGGCAATTGTCTTGGCTCAATCAACGGTATTCGCTCGCTACAATTATATAGCATGTTGCAAAAATGTCGCCTTATGGTCAGCGCGGCCATAAGTTCTCTTGGGAAATTGCGCGAACATCCTCAGAAATGCACGCTTTGGCCCGCGGTTCGAAGAAAAAGGGAAGATCCTTCAGGCGGGCTGATGGATCGCGTCAACGGTCAGGAATGGGCGCAATCCAGCGGCCGCGCGGGCGATTCCGAACTTTTTTCGGGTTTATATTCTTACATTATGATTTCTCTATATGTTGGAACTGTACTATGAATCAGTGGTGCAGTTCGGGCGAGGATGGCTTTGCGATCACGGTGGCCCGCACGGCGATCAGGAAACATATGCAAATAAAAGAGCCGCCGAGGCATGAATTGTTCTAGATCATTGCCGGTCTCGGAAGGATAGAGTTAGCGGAGTCGCGGAAGCGGCAATGCGCTCGGCGCGCCGCGGCGCGAGGGTTAGCGAAAAAGGGAAGGTGTGGAATCATGAAGAGCATTGGCGGCAAATATTTCGCTCTGGCGGCGGCTGTCGCCATTCTGGGCGCAAGCGTCGCGGCGCGAGCGGAGGACCAGAAAAAGGGCGCGGTTTCGCAACAGGCTGAACCGGCGGCGCAGAAGACGGTCGAGCCCTCCAAGAAGGCGGAGGAGGCTAAGCTCTTCTATTGCAAAACCTGCCACGGCGTGCAGGGGCAAGGGTTCCGGGGCGCCTTCCCGATGCCGCGTCTCGCGGGACAGCAGCCTGAATATATCAAGAACCAGCTGCAGGCCTTTATCGAAAAACGTCGCACAAATCCCGTCATGAACAATGTCGCCCACGTCCTGAGCCCGGAAATGGTCCAGTACCTGTCGCAGAGCTTCCATGACCTCAACCCGGCCCCGCTCGGCGGCGCGCCCCAGGCTCTCGTCCCCGCCGGCAAGGAAATTTTCCAAAACGGAGTCCCGAGCGAGAATGTCCCGCCCTGCGCCACGTGCCATGGCGACGACGCCAAGGGCAACGACAAGATTCCTCGGCTCGCGGGCCAGTTGAACGATTACGTCATTCGGAAACTGAGCAATTTCGAGAACGAGCGCGGCCTGAAGCCAAGCGACGCGGATGTGTCCTCGTTGATGAAGCCGATCGCGCACAATCTGACCAAGCAGCAGGTTGCCGAGGTCGCGGCCTATGTCAGCACGCTGAAATAAATTCGGCTGGCCTCGGAAGGCCGCATCGCCGGAAGAGAAGCGTCAGACGGAATCGAAAAGTCGGCGGCATGTGGGGGCTCCAACATGCCGCCGAAGTTTTTGTGGCGCACAGCCACGCGTCCGGACACGAAGCCGCTCATCGCAACCCGATCGTCCCGCCGGCGTGAAACGGGCGCCCCGTTTCCGAAAGTTATCTAGCGCCCTGCCCCGTTTGCCCCCTGGTTTTGCGGCGTCGCCGCCATATTTGCGCCACCGATCACGTTGAAACGCGCTTTTTGCTCATCGCTCAGCGAATCGTAAAACGCCTTCAAGGCAGGCCTGACCGTGTTCACGGCGTCTTCCAGCGCGTGCAGTCGCGCGGAGACCGCATCGAGGCGGCCTTCCATCGTTTGCGGCACATCCGATGGGCAGGATGCGCCGAGGCCCGTCGCGGCGGCGGTCGAGGCGGTTTTCAACCCATCGAAGGCGGTTTGTTGTTCTCCCGTCGGCTTCACGACGTCGTCGATGCGCTGCACGGGCAAAAGGGTGAAGCTTTGCGCCTGTTTCTGGCAAAGCGCCGCAAGATCGCGCGCCGGCGCCTCATTCACGGCGATATTCGCGCGGCCTTTCCGGCCGCGCCCGGCGACCGCGGCGAGTTGAAGCCTCTGGTTGTCATCGAGCGAGTTGTAAAAACGCGTCAGCGGCCCGCGCAAGACGTCCATCGCCTGGATCATGGCAAGGAGCCGCCCGGAGACGGCGTCGAGCCGCCCGACCGGCGTCAGCGGAACCGAAGCCGGGCAGGAGGCGAGCAAGATCGCATTCGCCTGGCTCGAAGCCGCCTGGAGTTGATCCAGCAACGTCATCTGCTCGTCGGTAGCGCCGATCGTCGTCCTGATTCGGTCGATCGGCAATTGGGTCACGCCGGGCGCCAGGCCGCCGCAACTCGCCGCCACATTGACCGGAGCGGGAGGAGGCGCGGGGTTCACATAACGATGTACGACATGATGGCGGCGATGGTGGCGATGGCGCCCATAGGAGTAGGCCGTATAGTATTGCCCATCATATGGAGCGCCATAGACATCGAACATTGAATAGTCGTCGTAGCCATAAGCGTCATCATACGGACCGTAAGCATAGTTATAGCCGTAATCAGGACAGTAACCATAGACCGGGCAGACATAAGGCCCTGGCCAGAAGATCGAGGACAGGAGGAAGTTCGAGCCATAAAGGAAGAAGGGGTCATAATAGCCATAAGGCCACATGGCGTAGGTCATGACGTCGCCATAGAAAAATGGCCAAAATACCGGCCCGGCCCAATAGCCATAGCCGGAGCCCCAATTGTTCCAGCCCAGACCCCAGTTATTGGAACCCCACTGGTTCCATCCCTGCATGTTGCCGAAGCCATTGCGGTTGAACCCCTGCGGAGCCAATCCGCGAATGCCCTGGAACGCGGCGAAATGCCCCATGCGGTTGCCTGCGAAGGCCGCCCCGCCGCCGAACCGCGTTCCGGCGCCAAACTGCCGGCCCGCGAAGCCGCGACCGAAATTCCTGCCCGCGACGCCGCGCGTGAAATTCCTGCCGGCGGCGGCGCGACTGAAATTCCTGCCAGCGGCGCCGTGAGCGAATCGGCTACCCCCGGCCCCATGCGCGAATCGTCTGCCAGCGGCGCCATGGGCGAAATGCCTCCCGGCGCCGCCGCGAGCGAAATGCCCGCCGCCGAAACGTCTGCCGCCAAAGTGGCCAAAGTGACTGCCGCCAAAGTGGCCGCCACGGAAACCGCCAAAATGGCCGCCCCCGAAGTGGCCGCCGCGGAAACCGCCAAAGTGACCGCCGCCAAAACCGCCGCGGAAGCCCCCGAAATGGCCGCCGCCACCAAAGTGGCCGCCGCCGCCAAAGTGGCCGCCGCCGCCGAAATGCCCCCCGCCGCCAAAGTGGCCGAAGGCGAAGGCCTCGCGTGTGACGCTGGGCAGAAGAGGCGTTGTGAAGCCGATGGCTAAAGCCACCGCGCAAATTTTCGACATTCGACGAAACATGATCCCTTTTCCGTCCGTCGCCGCCGCCCCAGCACCCCGTCGGATGATAAGAAAACGCGCAGATTGGCGGTTTTGTTCAAGGTCATCAAAAAAAATCTCGTTTTCCGCTTTCGCCCGCCATGCGATCGACCGGCGCCCTGACAGCGCCCCAGCCTCCATCGCGCGGCGCCGACGGCCACGCCTCCGATTCCCTTACGGCAAAGGCGCGACGCCCTCCCCGCCGAACCGCAATCTTTGGTTGCAACGGGGCGCGAGAAAAAATCTGTGATGAAAAGTGGAAGAAAACCCCGAAAAACATGAAAAAGACTCGCGATTTT
>JAKANG010000030.1 GCA_021812505.1 Pseudomonadota bacterium | reverse complement strand
CGCAGCATCCGCTGGCGCCGAGCGCCCCGATCCCTGCGGCGCCGATTCCTGTCGCTTCAATGCCTGTGGCGCCGCCCCCGGCTCCGCCGCCATTCTTCGCGGAGCCGCCGCACGAAATCGCGCCCCCGTCGGCTGCGGCGCCCGAGGCGCCCTTGGCTTCGCCTCCGCCGCCTGCTGCGCTCCAGCCGCCGCAAGACCGTCCGCCGCCGCGTTTCCCGCTGCCGCCGCGCGTCGGGCCGTCCAAGCCGCCGGCCTTCCCGCCGCCGCGCTTCACGCCGGCCGGCGCGGGCGATCAGCCCCCGAAGCCGCGTTTCGTGGCGCCGCCTTTTGCCCGCCGCGTCCCGCCTACGCCGCCGGCCGAGCCCGTGGTGGAAACGCCCGCCGCTCCGGTCGAAAATCCGCCCGCGACGATCGAGGCGGCGACCGCCTCGCCTCTTCCGCCGTTGCCGCCTTTCGCGCAGGAGCCGACTCCCGAAGCCATGCCCGCGCCTGAGGTCAAACCGGCGCCCGCGGCTGAAACGATCGTCCCGGCGCCGTCGCCGCTCGCCAAAGACAAGATCGACATCGATTTCGAGCCGCTGGAGTCCTTGGAAGAGGAGATGGCCAAGTTGCTCGGGCGGCCTCTGAACAAATAAAGGCGCCGAAGTCGCAAAAAAATCAGGCGCGAAAGGCTAAGCCTTTCGCGCCTTTATAAATTCGGCGGTGCGTCTTCGGGCGGTTAATCGTCGCGGTAGACGCGCTCGCGGCGTTCGTGGCGCTCCTGGGCCTCGATCGACAGGGTCGCGATGGGCCGCGCGTCGAGGCGCTTCAGCGAGATCGGGTCGCCGGTTTCCTCGCAATAGCCATAGGTTCCGTCATCGATCCGGCCGATGGCCGCGTCGATCTTGGAGATCAGCTTGCGCTGCCGGTCGCGGGCGCGCAATTCGATAGCGCGGTCGGTTTCCGACGAGGCGCGGTCGGCGATGTCCGCGTGGTTTTCGCTCTCGGCCTGCAGGGTTGCGAGGGTCTCGCGGGCTTCCTGCAGGATTTCATCTTTCCATTTCAATAACTTGCGGCGGAAATATTCGCGCTGCCGCTCATTCATGAAAGGCTCGTCTTCAGTCGGGCGGTAAGTATTCGTGTCATTGGCCGGGGCCATGATTCCAATTCTCCCCAACGAATTTCGCGGCCTATATATAGCGCTGGCGTGAACTCCACAATCCGGCGCGCGCTCCTTGGCGCGATTTCAGTCGGAGCCCCCTTTCGATTGGCTTGGCTCAGCGCCTGGCCGCCGAGGCCCGGGCGCCTGATTCAGGCGCGCCGCGATAGGCTTCCAGACGCATGGGGGCGCAGGAATCGGCGCCGATCAGAATGGAGAGCCGGCAGGGCGGCAAATCGTCGCCCCTGTGGAGGCGGGCGGTCCAACTCGCGGCGGCCCCGCCGTCTTCTTCGCCCGACACCGGCGAGGAAGGCGCGGCGGCGCGGGAGAGCCCCACGAAACGGAAGAAGGACTGGACGAGATGTTCCCCTCGCTCCGTCGCGGCCCTGGCGCCGAACCACCGCACATTTTTCATTCTTGGCCCTCCGGTTGTAGATCGGCGAATGTGTAAATTTTTCAATAAGAAGAATTAAATTACGATTAAGAGTGTTAATCATCCGTAATGAAATGTAAAGTTTTCATTCGCAAATTTCCCGCTGATCCACTAAATTTTTGCACGCGCTGTGGATGTTTTTGCTTTGTTCTTGAATATCCGCAGCGTGCAATCTGACCGTTTGGCGGGGAGTTCAAGATGAGCGCGGGCTTTGAGCAGAATGCGGAATTCCTGGCGCTGGCCGCGCGCGAGGCGCGCGACGAAATCCGTCGCCTGCTGGCGCGGGTCGAAATCGTCATCGCAGGGCTTGCGGCGAAGGACCCTGCCGCCGGTCTCGATCTGCGCCGATCGGTGGTGGAGTTTCTCGCCGCGGCCGGCGACGGTCCGACGCGGCGCGGCGACAGCTTTCTTTCTGTGGTCGGCCGCGCATCGAACGAGCGCGCCAGCGAAATCGAGCCGATGATCGTGGAAATGCTCGAAGGCGAGGCCGGCGGCCTGCACGTCGACAGCATTTTCGAGCTTCTGACCGAAATGGGCTTCGAAATTACGAAGGGTAATCTTTCTGTAAAATTACACCGCATGCTCAAGGCGGGGCGCCTGGTCTCGACCGCACGCGGCTTTTACGCCCTCTCGACCATGGAGCGGGCGCGGCGGCAGGCGGGGTGAGGCGGGCGAAGACGCTCTCCGACAAAAAAAGCGGGCCGTCGGGCCCGCTTTTTCGTTTTGGCTCGTCGTCAGGTTCAGGCCGACATCGCCTTTTTCAGGTTCTCGTCGATCTTTTCGAGGAAGCCGGTGGTGGTGAGCCACTTCTGGTCCGGGCCGACGAGCAGCGCGAGGTCCTTGGTCATGAAGCCGGATTCTACGGTGTCGACGCAGACTTTCTCCAGCGTCGCCGAGAACTTCGCCAGTTCGGCATTGTTGTCGAGCTTGGCGCGATGGGCGAGGCCGCGCGTCCAGGCGAAGATCGAGGCGATGGAATTGGTCGAGGTTTCCTTGCCCTTCTGGTGTTCGCGGTAATGGCGGGTGACAGTGCCATGCGCCGCTTCCGCTTCCACCGTCTGGCCGTCCGGGGTCATCAGCACCGAGGTCATCAGGCCGAGCGAGCCGAAACCCTGCGCCACCGTGTCGGACTGAACGTCGCCGTCATAGTTCTTGCACGCCCACACATAGCCGCCCGACCATTTCAGCGCCGACGCGACCATATCGTCGATCAGGCGATGCTCGTAGGTGATCCTGGCGTCGACGAACCGGTCATGGAACTCGTTGTCGTACACTTCCTGGAACAGATCCTTGAAGCGTCCATCATAGGCCTTGAGAATCGTGTTCTTGGTCGAGAGATAGACCGGCCACTTGCGCAATAGGCCATAGTTCAGCGAGGCGCGCGCGAAATCGCGGATCGAATCGTCGAGGTTGTACATGGCCTGGGCCACGCCGGCGCTCGGGAATTTGAAGACCTCCTTCTCGATGACCGCGCCGTCCTCGCCCTCGAACTTGATGGTCAGGCGGCCCTTGCCGGGAATCTTGAAATCGGTGGCGCGGTACTGGTCGCCGAAGGCGTGGCGGCCGATGACGATCGGCTGCGTCCAGCCGGGAACGAGGCGCGGCACGTTCTTGCAGATGATCGGCTCACGGAAAATGGTGCCGCCGAGGATGTTGCGGATCGTGCCGTTCGGCGACTTCCACATTTCCTTGAGGTTGAATTCCTTCACGCGGGCCTCGTCCGGCGTGATGGTCGCGCATTTCACGGCGACGCCGTATTTCTTGGTGGCCTCGGCGGAATCGATCGTCACCTGGTCGTTGGTGGCGTCGCGGTGCTCGACCGAAAGATCGTAATATTTCAAGTCGATGTCGAGATAGGGATGGATCAGCTTGTCCTTGATCAACTGCCAGATGATCCGGGTCATTTCGTCGCCGTCCATCTCGACGACCGGATTGGCGACCTTGATCTTGTTCATGCGCAGACCCTTTCCCTAAGCGGTGACCGCTCCGGCAGGCGAAGGCCGCCGGATTGGCCGCCCTATAGCACCGGCCAGAACCCGCGCCTAGTAAGGCTTTTGGCGAGCTTTCGCGCGGGCGGCGCGAGACAGGGCGCCGCTCGCCAAACCGGGACATGGCGGCGACATTCGTTCGGGCGAAAAAACGGGCGGCGACGTTGCGTTCCGTTCAACTCTCTTGCTTTTTCCCGCGCGTTCACGCGAAAAGGGCGCCTCACGCGAGGAGGAGGGGACAACATTGGTCGGGGCCGGGACGGACAGGACGAAGCCGCTTTTCGAGGGCGGTCCGGCGATCATTCTGGTGCGGCCGCAACTTGCCGTGAATATCGGCATGTGCGCGCGGGCCATGGCCAATTTCGGCCTTTCCGACCTGCGCCTCGTCAGTCCGCGCGAGGGGTGGCCGCGCACCGGCGCGCGGCGCAAGGGCGCCTATGCGGCGGCGGCGGGCGCCGTCCACCTTCTGGAGCGAGCCCAGGTCTTCGACAGCGTCGAAGAGGCCGTGGCGGACCTGAATTTCGTTTGGGCGACCACGGCGCGCGAGCGCGGCCAGTTCAAGCGGGTCGAAGTTCCGGCCATCGCCATGGCGGAAACGGCCGCGGCAGTCCAGGGGGGCGAGAAACACGGCATTTTGTTTGGACCCGAGCGCACCGGGCTCGACAATGACGATATTGCGCTGGCGAGCGCCGTCCTGACCTTCCCGGTCAATCCGGCCTATGGCTCGCTCAATCTGGCCCAGGCGGTGCTGTTGTGCGGTTATGAATATTTCAAGGCGCGGCAGGGCGGGGCGCTGCCCTTCGAGCGCGAGGAGCGCTCGCCGCCCGCCCAGCGTGAAATGACTCTGTCCTTCTTCGAGTTTGTCGAAGGCAAGCTCGAGGTCGCCGGCTTCTTCCGGCCGGTCTCGAAGCGCCCCGTCATGCAGCGCAACCTTCGCAACATGTTCCATCGCATGAACCTGACCCAGCAGGACGTGCGCACGCTCTGGGGCGCGATCGTGCGCCTCGTCGAAGGCCCGCGGGAAAAACCGCAGACGCGCAAGCGGATCAAGCAGAAGAAGCCCGAGGCCCCGGCCCAGACGCCCGATGGCGGCTGATCGCTCTCGCCCGCGAAGGAATGCGTCGCCGCGGCCGCCAGGTCACGAAAAAGGCCGGCGCGACTGAACCTTTGCGCCGCATGCGTCGTACCACCCTTGCGGCCTTGACGAAGGCTTCCGGCAAAGGGGATGCGGCATGAATGAACTGGCGCGACGGGTCCGATTCCTCATCCTGGAATGTGCAAGATGAGCGCCGTCCTCGCTGATCTCGTTTCGCTTCGCGCGGCCCCGGCGCTGGACCTCGACGCGCCATTGGCGATAATGCCCTCGTTCAGTCGGCGCGGCGCGCGTTCGGGCTTTTCAGCGGCCGCCGAGGTGACGGCGGAGCCGAAAGCAGGCGCCGAAAATCGGGGGCGGGTGGAAAAGATGGAGCAATCGGCGCCTTCGGCCGAAACGCTTTGCTCATGGCTGCAAGCCGTCGCCGAAAGGCAAGACCGCGAGGCTTTCGCGCGGCTCCACGGATTTTTTGCGCCGCGTCTCGGCTCCTGGCTGGCGCGGTCGGGCCATTCCACGGCGCTGGCCGAGGACATCATCCAGGAAACCATGGTCGCGGTCTGGCGCAAGGCCGGGCTGTATGACCGCGCGCAGGGCGGCGTCTCGACCTGGATCTTCGTGATCGCGCGCAATCTCCGCGTCGATCATCTCCGCCGCAGGGCCAATCGCGAGGCCGATCCGCTCGACGACTGGGACCAGATCGATGACAGCCCCACCGGAGAGGACGCGCTCCTCGCCGCCGAGCGCGAGCGAAAGGTTCGTGAGGCTTTGGCGCGACTGACGCGCGAACAGGCGCAAGTTCTGGAACAGGCTTATTTCGCCGACAAGCCGCAGTCGGCCATCGCGCGCGAGCTGGGCGTGCCGCTCGGCACGGTGAAGTCGCGGGTGCGGCTGGCGTTGGCGCGGCTTCGGAAGCTGCTCGAGGAGACGGCATGAGCAATCCCCGCCAGCATCCCGGCGACGAAACCCTGCTGCGCCATGCCGCAGGCAACCTCGGCGCGGGCCTGCGTCTCGTCGTGGACGTCCATCTCGAAAGCTGTCCGCATTGCCGCGAACGGGTCCGCCTGTTCGAGGCGGCCGGCGGGGCGTTGCTCGAACGCCTTCCGCCGGCGCCGGTTTCGCCGGCGCTGATCGAGGCGGTCTTTGCGCGCGTCGATTCCGGCGCGGCCAGACCCCTTCGCGGTCCCGCGCGGCGGCGCCAGTCGGTCGACGGCTTCGCGCTGCCGGCGGCCATGGCGGATTGTGCGATCGGGCCGTGGCGCTTCGTCCACCCGAAACTGCGCTGGGCGCGTGTGGCCGTGCCGGGCGCGCCGCGCGAGCGCGTGATCCTGCTCAAGATCGCGCCCGGCTTTTCGGCGCCCGAACACGGCCATCGCGGACTTGAGTTGACGCAGGTTTTGTACGGCGCCTTTTCCGACGGGCGCGGCTTTTACGGCCCCGGTGATCTGGTCGAGGCCGACGATGAGGTGGAGCATCACGAGCCGCGCGTGACTTCCGACGGCGATTGTCTCTGCCTTGCGGCGGCCGAGCGCCCGTTGCGGTTCAATTCGCTGCTCGGCCGGCTGGTCCAGCCGCTGATCGGAATCTGATCAGGAAAGGCGGCCCGCGGCCAAACCCGCGACGACGGCGAAGGCGAACACCTGACGCGGGCTGGTCGAATTTCGCCTAGTCGACCCGCTTCCATCCCTCAGACCCCAGGCGCTCCTGCGGGAGATATTGCGCCTTGTAGCCCATCTTTTTCGAGCCTGCGACCCAATAACCCAGATAGAGATGGGGCAGGCCGAGGGCGCGGGCCCGCTCAATATGTTCGAGGATCATATAGGCGCCGAGCGAACGGCGCGGCTCGTCCGGAACGTAAAAGGAATAAACCATCGACAGCCCGTCTTCGAGGACGTCGGTCAGACAAACGCCAAGCAGGGGACCAGGGCCGCTTTCGGTATTCCGCCGATAGACCACCAGCCGGCTGTCCACATGGCTGTCCTCGATCATCATCGCATAATCGAGCATGGCCATGTCGGCCATGCCGCCGTCGCTGTGACGCGAGTCGAGATAGGCGCGAAACAGCGCGAATTGCTCGGCGTCGGCGCGGGCAGGGCCGATGGTGGCCGCCAGATCGCTGTTGCGCGCGAGGATGCGCCTTTGCGTGCGCCCCGGGTGGAACTCGTCGCAGACGATCCGCACCGAGACACAAGCCTTGCATTGGTCGCAGGCCGGACGATAGGCGATGGTCTGCGAGCGGCGGAAGCCTGAATGGGTCAGGGCGTCATTGAGATGCGCGGCGCGGCGCCCCACAAGATGGGTGAAGACCTTGCGTTCCTCCTTGCCGGGCAGATAAGGGCAGGGGGCGGGCGAGGTCAGATAGAATTGCGGCGGATCGCGCGGCTCGCTGGTCAAGTCCTTCCCCTTTCACTTCACGCGCGGCGTAACACGATGACCCCCGCGAGAATGTCGTGCAAGCACCTTTTGTCAGATGCGAACAGGGAAAACAGCAGAATTGGCGCGAACAGGTAAAGGCTCAGATAGAACAGCACGGCGTGGACCGAGGCATAGATGAAGGGCACGCGCGAGCCGTCGGTCAGGCGCATTTCGAGATCCATCGCCTTCATGCCTGGCGTGGCCATGCTTGAACCCGAAATGGTGAGGCCGTTATAAAAAAAGGCGACGATGGGAAAAAGCGGCGGCAGGAACAGCCATGCGACGCCAAGGGTCAGCAGCCCAAGCCCGAAAAAGATGGCGAAGGACAGGACCGACACCAGGATTAGGTCGAGAAGCAAAGCGAAAATGCGCCGCCGCCGCACCCCCGCGAGCGCGCTCGCGGGTAAGGGAGCCAGGGGATAAACTGCCGACCGGGCGGGATCCCAGCTGTTGGCGTTGCTCATTTCATTCGCGCTCCGAATTGCGCCCCCTCCCGGGAACGCCGCGAACCTATAATCTGGCGGCTCACTTTGCGTTGCGCAAGGGGCGGGCCGGGGCCCGGTCATTCCACGATTGCCGGCGCCTGGTACACGAGAAGTTGGGCCCCCTTGCGCGCCGCGCCCGTTCCGCTCGGGCTGAAGCCCAGCTTTTTCAAGAGCCGCCATGAGGCCGAATTCTCGCGCGGACATTCTGCAATGATCCGCTTTTCCGGGAAGACGTCGCGCAGGCGACCCAGCATGGCCTGCGCCATTTCCGCGCCATAATGATTGCCGTGATAGGGAACGCCGAGCCAGAAGCCGATTTCGACATCGGTCGCAGTGCGGGCGACGGCGCCGACGCAGCCGATGAAGGCGCCGTCGTCGCCGGCGCGCACCGAGGCGAAACAGCCTTTCTTGGCGCGCGGCAGGGCGATGAGATCCTGCGCATCGGCGAGCGTGAACGGTTGCCGAAGGAGCGAAACCCCGGCGGCGACGAGCGGGTCGTTGGTCAGGACGACAAGCTGGAAGGCGTCGGCGGCCTGAAGCGGCTGGATGAACAGCCTCTCCGTTCGCATCCCTTCCTCCGGGAAGAGCTTCTCCCGGAAATTCTCGATTTTTGTCGTACCCGTCGAATGCCTGGCGCCCATGACTTCAGCCCCGCAACAAAGGACCTTTCCCCCTGCTTCGGCGGAACCATCTGGCGCATTGGCGGCCCCGCCCCCCTGGAGCAAGGCGCGCAACTTACTGATTCATGCGCTCTTTTTCAGCATTTCCGCCGCTTTTGGCGCGAAATAGGTGAGGATGCCGTTTGCCCCCGCCCTCTTGAAGGCGAGGAGGCTTTCGAGCATGGCTTTGTCACCGTCCAGCCACCCATTCAACGCCGCAGCTTTGATCATCGCATATTCCCCCGAAACTTGGTAGGCGAAGGTGGGGATGGCGAAACGATCTTTCACGCGGCGGATAATGTCGAGATAGGGCAGGCCTGGCTTGACCATGACCATGTCGGCGCCTTCCTCGAGATCGAGCGCGACCTCGCGCAGCGCCTCGTCGGAATTGGCGGGGTCCATCTGATAGGTGCGCTT
>JAKANG010000029.1 GCA_021812505.1 Pseudomonadota bacterium | reverse complement strand
GAAAGCAACGGCGTCTTCGTCGAAGCGCAGGAAATTCTGGCCGATCAGGGCGCGGGCGGGCGCGGCTTCTTCGTTTGTCGGCCAGGCGCCTCGGTTGGCGAAGGAATCGTAAAAAATCCACAAGGGCTGCACGGTGACGTCGAAGGCGCCGCCGCTGGCGCGATGGACGTCTTCGGCCACCGCAAGCATCTCCAGCATCGCCGGGTCGGGCTTTGCCAAAAACCCTTCCGCATTGAGGCGGCGAATATCGCTGCCCGACGTGGACAGGCCGACGATGCGCTCTAGCCGGCGGATTTCGGCGAAACCGGCGTCGAGCGCCGCCTCGGCTTCGCTCTTGTCCAGGCCCGCGACGGTCAAGGCGACGCCGGTGTCGAAGGCAAGGCCCGGACGGCGGAACAGCTTTTCGCCGCGCCTCTGACTCGCCGCCCAGACGCCCGAGGCCCCAAGCCCCGCCCCGACCAGGGCGAGCCGCAACATCTGCCTGCGGTTGCTTGTCATTGCGCCGCCTCCAGTTTCTGGCGTTCGCGCCGGCGCGCCCTTTTTTGCTCAAGCACCAGAGGCACGCATTTCTGCGGGGAATCGTGGATCACCACGCAATCCATGCATTGGAAACATTCGGAATAGACGATTTCGCCGCTGCGCTCGATCGCGCCGTAACGGCATTTCACCCGGCACATCTGGCAGGGCGCGCCGCACTCCCTGCGGCGGGGAATCCATTTCCACCACCGCACGAAGCTCAAAGCCGCCAGCGAGGCGCCGAGCGGGCAGAGATAGCGGCAGAAGAATTTGTAATGGAACATGCCGACGATCAGCAGCGCGACCGCGTAGAGCACGAAGGGCGCGGACCGCATGAAGATCAGCGTGATCGATGTCTTGAACGGCTCGACCTCCGCGACTTTCTCCGCCTGATTGCTGAAGAAGACCGCAGTGATCAGAATGACCGCCAGCACCAGGAATTTCGGAATCCGCGACAGGTGCTCGTAGCGTTGCGGCAGGCCAATCTGGCGCAGGCGCAACAGGCGCGCGATCTCGCCGGCGAATTCCTGCAGGGCGCCGAAGGGGCAGAGCCAGCCGCAAAAAGTTCCGCGCCCCCAGATGAAGAGAGCGGCCAGGGCGAAGAGCGTCACCATCAGGGTCGGCGGGTCCCACAGGAAGAAGACGAAACTGCCCTCGCCCTTGATCGCCTTGATCAGGCCGAACAGCCAGACGATGGACAGCTGCGCCTGGGCGATCCAGCCGATGAACACCAGAGTGAAGGCGAGATAGGCGAGCCGAAAAATCTGAAACCCGCGCGGCGAGCGCACCAGCGCCTGTTGCCGCGCCAGGGCGACGGCCAGCACGATCAGGCCTGCGGCCAGGATCGAAATGTCGCGGACGCGGCTTTTCCAGATCGACCCGATCCCGAGGCCGGAATCGTCGGGCGGCAGGATGAACAAATTTTTGGGCAGGCTGTAGGCGAGGGTGAAATCGCGGGTGATCCGCTCAGGATAGATCTGACCCTTTTCGCGCAGCACCCGGATCGAGAAGATCGAAGGCGAGGCGGGATCGAAGGCAGCCTGCGGCGCGATGCGCATGATGGCCTCATCCGCCTGGGCGAGATCGAAGTCCTTGGGGACCGGCAGGTCGAGGCGGTCTCGCCAGACGAAATCGCGCCACGCCACTGGCGCGTCGGCCTGCGACAGGGCGATGAAATCGGGCGTCGCGCCGGGAACGAACGACTCCGGCATGAAGGTCCAGCGCCCGGTGGACACCACCAGCATGGCGGGGGCGCCGTCGAGCTGGTCCATCAGCTTGCGCCAGTTCTTGTCGCCGAGCAGATTGCGCCCGACAATCGGGACATCGACCTCGGCGATATAGACATCGGCGAAGAGTCCCTTGGGGTCGGCGCGCGCTTGCGGGTCCAGTCCTTCGCCGTCAGAGCCCTTGAAAGCCACTTCGACTTCGGCGTTGGTGAGACGCAGGTGGCGGATATAACCACGATCGAGCATCTGCTCGAACGTCAGCGGCTCAAACACATCCTCCTTGGCGTGTGCGACGCGGTTGGGATCGCGTCCCCTGGAAAAGCCGAGCCGCGCCCGCGCCACCTGGAGCGCGGATTCGATGACCGTTTCGTTGATGATCCGCACCGAGGCCGTCGCCTTGGCGACGCCGTCGATTTCGGCGGCGACGCTGTCCGAGCGCGGGTCGCGCGTGCCCGGCGCGACGATCTTGATCGACTGCTTGATCGATTTGCCGGCATATTGCTTGACGAAATTCATCAGCGGGTCGGGGCCGAGTCCATCGACGAAAACCGGCTCGTGCTGGCTGAGGACCCGCACGTCGAGCAGCTCGCCCGAGGGTTTGATCGCGATCAGCAGGTCGAGCGGCGTGCCGGAAAAGCCGGGAATCGGCTCGAAATCGATGGATTCGAAGGCATAGGCCGCGAGAACGTCGCCATTGTAGCTTTGGCGGAAAATCGGCCAGATCGGCAGGGCCGCGTCGCGCTCGCCGACCCTGAAAGGCTCGGGAAAGAGCTTTTCCATCGCCCCGCGGTCGAGCGTCGAGGCGACGGCCTGCGCCGCGAAAAAGCAAACAAGCATCGCAAGCAACGCCGAAAGGCGCGCAAGCGCGACGCTAAGCCCCGAAAGGCCCGTCCTTGTTTCCGGCATTTCTCACTCCCGTGACAAGGTTGTTTTACGCGACCGACATCGCCTATAGTACTTTGTCCCTATTGCGCGGGCGCCGGCGCCGCCTTGCGCCGCGCCGGTGCGCTTTCGCACGATAGCGGGGCCGAAATGACTGCGCGGGCAATGAACGATGCGCGCCAGAAAAATCCGGGAGACGCGGGATTTGCGAACCAGCGAGACGAGGGCCGACCTTATGGAGGGCGTCGTCGTCCTATCCACGAGCGCCGAGAGCGCGGAAGGAGCCGCGCGCGACATCGCGGCCCTGCTGCGCGAGCGGCTGGCGGATGCGGGCGAAAATCATTCGGACGCGCTGGCCGGGCTGATCTGTTTCGTCTGCGCCAGTTACGACACCGCCGCTTTCGCCGCCGAAATCCACAAAAACCTGCCGGACACGCCGATCTATGGCTGCACCACGGCGGGCGAGCTGACGCTCTCCGGCTGGGCCTCCAATTCGGTTGTGGCGGTCGGCTTCCTGCGCCAGCGCTTCACCCTCGTCGCCCATATGCTGGAGAAGCTCTCCAATTTCGGGGTCGAGGAGGGCCGCGCCGCGGCCGCCGTGGCCCGCGCCACCCTGATGGCGAAAATCCCGGAAGGCGATGTCGACCGTTGTTTCGGCATGCTGCTGATCGATGGCATGTGCCGGCGCGAGGAAGCGGTGATGTCGGCGCTCTATTCAGCCTTCGACGACATTCCGGTGATCGGCGGTTCGGCCGGCGACAGCATGAGTTTCGAAAAGACCTGGATGATCCGCGACGGGGCCATCCATCGCGACGCGGCGCTTCTCCTGCTGTTTCACACCGACATCCCCTTTTCCACCTTCAAGAGCGACTATTTCGAGCCAACCTCGCTCAAAATGGTGGTGACCGAGGCCGACACCGAGCAGCGCGTGGTGCGGGAGCTCAACGCCGAGCCGGCGGCCCAGGAATACGCCCATCAGGTGGGACTGATCGAAAGTTCCCTCGACGCCGCCTCCTTCGCGTCGCATCCTGTGCTGGTCGGGGTCGGCGGGCAATATTACGCGCGCTCGATCCAGAAGGTGAACGCCGACGGTTCGCTGAGCTTTTTCTGCGCGATCGACGAGGGCCTGGTGCTGACGGTGGCCAAATCGCTCGACCCTTATGAAAGCACGCTCGCCACGTTCGAGCGGATGGAGGCCGAGCTTGGCGCGGTGTCGCTTTACATCGGCTTCGACTGCGTGCTGCGCCGGCTCGCCGCCGAGCGCAGCCAGATCGCCCATCGCCTGTCCGATCTTTACCGAGCGCACAGGGTCGTCGGCTTCAACACCTATGGCGAGCAATATCGCTCGATGCATGTGAACCAGACCTTCACTGGCATCGCCCTGGGCTACCGCGACGCTAAAGAGCGGCCGTCATGACCGTTCATCAGGGCGAGAGCAGCGACGACCTCAAGCGCCAGATTCTCAAGCTGGAGAAAATCAACCGCGCGCTGATGTCGCGGGTCGAACGCTCGGTGGACAGCCAGTTCAACGCTTTTTCCCTGTTCGAGACCGCGATCGCGCTCGACCATCAGGTCCGCCGCCGCACCCAGGAATTGCAGCAGGCGATGCGCTCGATCGAAAAGGCGAGGATGCAGGCGGAGGCGGCGAGCTCGCTCAAGTCGACCTTCGCCGCCTCGGTCGGGCACGACCTGCTTCAGCCGCTCAACGCCGCCCGGCTCGCGCTCTCGGCGCTCGGCGAGATGCAGACCGGGCCGGATGGCGGCGCGCTGATCGAACAGGTGGACCGCTGCCTCGTCACGCTCGAGGACCTGATTCGCACCCTGCTCGACCTCTCCAAGCTCGACGCCGGCGTCATGCAGCCGGAAATCCGCAGCTTCGAGTTGAACGACGTCATGGAGCCGCTCGCCCGCGAATTCGCTCATTTCGCCCAGAAGCGCGGGCTGAAGCTCAAGATCTTCGCCACCCGCAGCACCGTGCGCTCCGACCCTTCGATGCTGCGGCGCATCCTGCAGAACCTGCTCGCTAATGCGCTCCGCTATACGTCGCACGGCGGCGTTCTGGTCGGCGTCAGGCGGCGCGGAAAGGATGTTCTGGTGCAGGTCTGCGACACTGGACCGGGCGTTCCCGAAGACCGGCGCGACGCGATCTTCCAGGAGTTCCAGCGCGCCCATAACGATAGTCCCGGCCAGACCGGCTTCGGCCTCGGCCTCGCCATCGTGCGCCGTTTCGCTCAGGTGCTCGGCCATCCGGTGTCGCTGGCGTCGCGGGTGGGGGGCGGCTCGACCTTTTCGGTCCTCATTCCCTTGAGCGAGGAGGCGCCGCCGCCGCCCGCGCCGCCGCCCCAGCTCGTCCACTACCCAAACCGCATCGCCGGCGCGAAAATCCTGGTGATCGAGAACGAGCCGGAAGTCAGCGAGGCGATGCTGCTGCTGCTGGAGCGCTGGGGCTGCGACGTCGCCGTGGCGGTCTCGGGGGCGGAGGCGGTGGAGAAACTGCGCGTCCTGAGCGATCCCCCGCAGATCGTCATCGCCGATCTTCATCTCAACAATGGCGAACTGGGGCCGGAGGCGATCCGGGCGGCGCGCAACGCCTGCGGGCAGGAGATCCCCGCGCTGCTGGTGACCGCCGACCATTCGCCACGCGCCGAGGAGATCGCCCGGCGCGAAAAGTTCGAAATGCTGCTGAAGCCGGTGCGTCCGGCGGAGTTGCGCTCGCTGCTCGCCTTCCTGTTGACCTGACCATACGACTTTTTGAATAGGACTTTATGACGGGAGAATCCCGAGCCCAGCGGTGCTTTAATTGCGGCGCATCATGGCGGAAAGCCCGTGATTCCCGATAGCAACTCGGGAACGGCGCGGCCCGCGTCGACCGCGGCGCGGCGGGCGCCTATTACGGCAAGCGGAGCAAATATTATGCGAGGCAAGATTTTGGTTCTCTCCGGCGCGCTGTTCGCCGCGCTGGCTTTCGGCGCGCAGGCCGCCGAGATCAAGGGCGACCCCAAGGCGGGCGAGATCGTCTTCAACAAATGCCGTCAATGTCACCGGATCGGCGCCGGCGCGACCAATTTCTACGGCCCGGTGCTGAACGGCGTCGTCGGGCGTCCGGCCGGCACGGTTCCCGGCTACGATTATTCCAAGGCCAACGTACACTCGGGCAAGATCTGGACGGTCGCCGCCCTCACCTCCTATCTCAAGCAGCCGCAGCACGACATCCCGAACACCAAGATGACGTTCAAGGGCCTCAAGAGCGAGGCGGATATCGCCAATGTCATCGCCTATATGTCGCAGTTCGACCGCAGCGGCGCGCAGCACGCCCCGACGGAATAAGCTCTTCGTCACCATTTCCCCAACTGAAGCCGCCGGTTCCGCCGGCGGTTTTTTTCGTCTCCAGCCAATCGTTGCGCCGCCCGGCGACAGCCGATATGACATGACCCGAATCCCAGCAAGGCGGAGCGAATGAGCGACCTGTTTTCCGGCGAAGACCACATTGTCGTGGCCCTCGACGACGTCTGCGTCAATGTGAACTGCGGCCTGCATCCGTGGGAGCGCCATCCCGAGCGCCCCACACGCCTTCTGATCTCGGTCCGGCTCTATGCGCCGCTCGCGACCCCGCGCGCCGCCGACGAACCGATCATCGATTATGATGTCGTGCGCGACCGCATCCGCGCCCTCGAGAACGAAGGCCATATCGACCTGCTGGAAACCGTGGCGGACAGCATCGTCGAGTCCTGCTTCCTCGACGCCCGGGTGGTCGCCTGCCGGCTGTCGATCCGCAAGCCGGACATCTACAACGAGACGCGCGGCGCCGGCATCGACCTGTTCCGCACCCGGAAACGATGGAGCGCCGACCGGTGAAGACGGCGCTGGTCACCGGCGCGGCCAGCCGGCTCGGCGAAAGGATCGCGCATTTTCTCGCCGACCGGGACTACTCCATCGTCCTGCACGCCAACCGCTCGGCCGACAAGGCGCGGCTGCTGGCCAGGAACCTCGCCGGCAAGGGCGTCGAAACCCATGTCGTCGTCGCCGATTTCGCCAACCAGACCTCCATCGCCCATTTCTGCGGGGAGCTGACCGCGCGTTTCGGCGCGCCCGACGTGATCGTCAACAACGCCTCGGTGTTCGAGCACGATTTTCCCGGCCAGGCCGAGCCCGAAAAGCTCGCGATCAGCCTGTCGGTCCATGTGCTGGCGCCATTCTCGATCATCGAGGCGGCGGCCAAAGCCAAAAAACCGGGCGCCCAGGTGAGCGTCTTCAACATCCTCGACCACAAGCTGCTCAATCTGAACCCGGATTATTATTCCTACACCCTGGGCAAGAGCGCGCTGATGGCGCTGACCGAAATGTGGCGGCGGGCCGAGCGGCCAGATGTCCGCGTCTTCGGCCTGCTGCCCGGCCTGATGTTCCCCTCCGGCCCGCAGACCGATGAGCGCTTTCTGAGCGATTCCGCCAAGATCCCCACGGGGCGCGCCACACCGCCCGAACAGGTCTGCGCCGCGATCGGCTTCTACCTCGACCACCCCGACATGCCGGCGCAAATGCTGCCGATCGACGGCGGCGAAAATCTCTTGCCGCGCCGCCGAGATGTCGCCTTCGAGTGATTTTTTCAGCTTCAGTTGCGCTGCAATCGGGGTTATGACGCCCACCATGCCCGTGACCATCACCCAGGCCTTTGTGTTCGAGGCCGCGCACCACCTGCCCCATGTGCCGGAGACCCATAAATGCCGGCGCCTGCATGGCCATTCCTATCGCGTCGAACTACGGCTCGGCGGCGAGGTCGATCCATATACCGGTTTCATCGTCGATTTCTTCGACGTCGAAAAAGTGTTCCAGCCGCTGCTGGAGCGTCTCGACCATCACCTGCTGAACGAGATCGAAGGGCTGGAAAATCCCACCGCCGAAAATATCGCGATCTGGATTTTCCGGCGGGTCAAGCCCGACTTGGCGCAGCTCCAATCGGTGAAAATTTTCGAGACGCCGATGAGCTGGGCGGAATATTGCGGCTGAACGCGAGGCTCCCCACCCTGACCTTCCCCACGAGGGGGAGGGAATCCCGGCGCCTCATTTCTTGCGAAAATGTTCCGGGTCGTAATGACGCAGGGTCGAGCAGAATTCGCAGGTGACGCTGATCATGCCGTCGTCGCCGACCATGTCGTCGCGCTCGGCCTGAGAAAAACTGCGCAGCATGGATTCGACCCGGTCGTCCGAGCAGCGGCAGGCGTCGCGCAGCGGATGGGCGGGAAAGACACGGACGCCGCGCTCGTGAAACAGCCGATAGGCCAGGCCCTCGCTGGAAAGGCCGGGATCGAGCAGTTCATGGTCCTCGACGGTGGCGGCCAAAGCCTGAGCTTCCGTCCAGGCTTCGTCCGAAATTTCGTCTTCTTGCCAGTCGTGCGGCTGGAAATTTTCGGGCGCGTCGCCGGGATGGAAATCGGCCGGACGGCGCCGCTCTTCGGAATGCGGCAGGAACTGGGCCAGCAGTCCGCCTGCGCGCCAAAAGGCTCCGGCGGGCGTCACGACCTGGCCCGCCGCGAGGCGGATGAAGGTCGGGATCTGCTCCGACTGCTGGAAATAGGTTCTGGCCGCCTGTTCCAGCGCGCCGCCTTCGATCGGCGCCACACCCTGATAGCGGGTGATTTCGCCGCCCTGCTCGACAGTGAGGGCGAGATGGCCGCGTCCGAGCAGCGCCTCATTGTCGATCTTTCCCTGCGGCGGCAGCCGCGCCGCGTCGAAGCGGGCGAAGGCGCGCAGCCGGTCGGGCGCGTCAAAATCGACCACGATCATGTCGACCAGGCCGTCGGTGCGGGTCTGAAGCTGGAAACGTCCGCCGGTCTTCAGCACCGAGCCGAGCAGGACGGTCAGCGCCGCCGCCTCGCCCAGGAGGCGCGCGACCGGCTCGGGATAGGCGTGACGCGCGAGGATGGAGTCGAGCGCCGGCCCAAGCCGCGCCAGCCGCCCGCGCAGGTCGAGCGGCTCGACCGCGAAGGGCAGAACCGCGTCGTCCTGTCCGGCGGCCCGCGGCTCCTCCGCGACAAAGCCCGCGGGACCGGAGGTCACGCCCCCTCC
>JAKANG010000028.1 GCA_021812505.1 Pseudomonadota bacterium | reverse complement strand
GCCCAGACCCCAGGTCGGGACGGAGAAGGTCGGCTGCGGCGTCGGCAGGTAATCCGGATAATAGAAGTGGCGGCTCAGATCGAAATTGATGCTGCCCGAAACGAAATAATGTTCGATCAGGTCATAGCGCGTGGTGAACTGGAGTCCTTCCCGCCGAAAGATATAGCCGATCAGCGGCTGCTGCTCGTAATTGGCGAATTGCGCCGTGAAATCCACAGGCCCGTATTTGGCGTGAGCGGTCACGTCCAGATGGTCCAGGCCCCAGGTCTGCTCGTTGAAACGCGCCTTGGCGATGATGGAATAATTGCTGTTGGGCGAATAGCTGATGCGCGCCACATAATCGGAGAGGGGTGTGTTCAGGCCCGATTCCAGGCCGACATTGGCGGCGTCCGGCGTATTGTAGGAATTCACGCCCGCAACCTGGGCCGACTGGCCGAACAGGGCGTTGACATAGCCGTTCTTGTCCATGTCGAGCGTGAACTGCGCGCCGTAATTGGCGCGCACGCCAGTCTCAAACCGATCATAGCCAGAATATTTGTTCCATTCGAACAGGTTCGAATCGTCGAACACCAGGCTCTGTGCGTCGAGATTGACGATCGTGTTGGCAACCTGGGTGTTGGGGCGGGCGATGATCTGGCCGATCGGTTCGATCACGAGGGAGCCCAGGGGCGTGCGCGCCAGAAGCGGATAGCGCCATTCGAGGCCTACGCCCGGCATGAGCGAGCCTTGGAACTGATTGTTATCCGAGAGATAATTGCTCTGATAGGCGTTGGCGATCGTGTCGGAGCCGAAGGTCGCGTAACCAGAATTCGAATAGCTCAGATAATTGCCGTTGGCGCGCAGGAAGGCGAAGGGCGTGAAAACGTCGCCCAGCGGGTCGATATATTTGCGCTGCCAGGACACCTCGATCGTGCCGCTCGTATAGCTGCCGCCGATGCCGCGCAGGAGGCAGGAGCCCGGATAATAGTCCGGCCTGCCGGTCACCGGATTGTTGCAGACCGGGTAAAGGCCGTAAAGGTTGTCGAGCTGGAGCGCGCCCACCTGCTGATAGGAGGCGAGCGCCGCCGAGGAGCTGGTCAGATTGGCGTCGATGGTGATCTCGCCGCCGACGCCATAGGTTTTGGCGGGGTCGAGGTCGATCGACTTGTTATAGTCCATCATCGGCCAGACCGCGGCGAGCTGCGGCTGGAAGTCGTTATTGGCCAAGCCCTGGAACGAATAGCCGCGCAGATCGAAATAGCCGCGGTCGCCCTGGCCGTTCAGATAGACAGAGGAGGACGTCTCGCTGAAGAAATTGCCGTTCAGGATCGGGTTTGGCAGGCCGTAGTCATTCAGATACCACTTGTCCGACACCCGCTCGACATCCCAGCCGAATTTCCAGAACTGGCTCAGCCAGATCGTGCCCTGGCTGGTGATCGAACCGCGGTTGGTCTGGTCGCCCGCACCCCAGGGCTGCGGCGCGAAGGCGCTGTCGGCCTGCTGGTGGATGCCGTTGATGTCGATGTAATAATAGCCGTTATCGAGGCGCTGGCGGAATTCGGCGTCGCCCCACAGCCCCTGGCGCGTGAGGTACATGGGCGTGACCGTCAGGTCCATGTTCGGCGCGATCGCCCAGAAATAGGGTATGCCGACACCGTTGCCCGTCGTCGAACGGAAAGCAGGGCGAGGGAGCAGGAAGCCCGATTCCCGCTTCACGCTCGGGTCGGCGGTCGAGAAGACCGGGAAATAGGCGATCGGCCAGCCGTAAAGGTCGAAGGTCGCATCCTCGAAATAGAGCATTTGCTCGTTATTCTTGTGGATGATCTTGTTGGCGCGCAGGCGCCAGAGCGGCGCGCGCTCCGGATGGTCGGCGCAGCTCGGGCAGGCCGTGTAAGTGCCCTTGTGAAAAACCGTGGTGTCGGCGTCGACCTTTTCCGAGCGCGTCGCGCTGACATGGGTTCGCTCCTTGGAATCGGCGCGCACCGTATCGACGAAGCCTTCCTTGAAATCGCCGGTCAGCTCCATCTTGTCGGCATGGGTCACCGAGCCATCGGTATCGGTGAGCTTGACAGACCCTTCGGCCATGACGCGGCCCGTCTCGCGATAATAGGTGACGCGGTCCGCCTCCAGGATCTTGCCTTCATAATAGATCTGGGCGTCGCCCTCGGCGGTGACCGAATGGGCCTTGTCGTCATAGACGACGCTGTTGGCCTCGACCACCATCGGACCCTTCTTGCCCGCGGTCGAGCCGGAAATCTTGTCGCTCATGGTTTCGGCAAGCGCCTGCCGCAGATGGGCGGGCGCGCCGACGAGGACCACCAGCCCCGACAGCGCCAGGCTGACGGCGCCGAGGCGCAAGGCGCGCGGAAGGCCGCGGCGGCGCGCCGCGCGACGAATCCGGCGGTTGGGAACGCCCGCCGCCATCAGCCGTCCTCACGATTCAAAAGGGTCAGCGCGCCCAACATATTCGCCACGATCGCAGGCGACCAGGCCGCGACGGGCGTGCTGAGCACCCCCGCATTGCCGAGGTCGGAAACGAGTTTCGTCGCGACATAAAGCACGAAGCCCGCTCCGACGCCACCCAAAACAAGAATGCCGACACCCCCCATGCGCGACAGCTTCAGCGAAAATGAGGCGGCGATCAGCACCATGGCCGCGAGTAGCGCGGGCAGGGCCAGAAGGGACTGAAAACGCAAACGATACCCCACTGCGTCGAGACCGGCTTCCTCGGTGTCTTCCACGAAGCGTGGCAGAGACCAGAATGGCACCGATTCAGGCGACACGAAACTCTGTACGACCTGACTTGCGCGCAGATTAGTCGCGAGATGGTAAACATCCGCTCTCCGCGGCTCAACCCCGGGCGCCGAAATCACCACATTCGACAAATTCCATTCGCCGTCGCTCATCCGCGCTTCGTCGGCGTCGACCCGTTCGAGGAAACGGCCGTCCTGGTCGAAGACGAAAGCCGAGACATTGGCCAGGTGCAGACCGCCCTCCGACGAAGCCTCCGCCCGCAGGATCGATTGGCCGACCGCGCTTTTTTGGCGAATCCACATGCTCGTGTCATTGGCCAGGAAGCGATTCTTGAAAATGCGGGTTTCGATCTCCTCGCCTTGCTGCTTCATGGTCGCGGACATGGGATTATAGAGCCCGATGGCGAACAGTCCGACGCCCAGCGCGGCGATCAACGGCGGCGTGAGAAATTGCCAAACCGACACGCCCGCCGCGCGCGCCACGACGAGTTCGAGCTTGCGGGTCAGGTTGATGAAGGTGGCCATCGCCCCGAACAGCACGGCGAAGGGCAGGATCTGCTCGGCGACCGTCGGCGTGTCGAGAAGGGCGAGCCAGGCGACGAGCGCGGTGTTCGCATTCGGGCTGTCGCTGGTGCGGCGCAGCAGCTCCACGAAATCGACCATATAGATCAGGGCAAAGATCGTGAAAAAGACAACGGCGACGCTTTTGAGGAAGCGCGAACCAAAATAGAGGGCGAGGGTCCTGCCGATCATTCAGGCCGCCGCAAAAACCGCGCGGGCGCGCT
Source organism: Pseudomonadota bacterium (assembly GCA_021812505.1). The sequence continues at coordinate 5,336 of JAKANG010000028.1, read as the reverse complement.
TGAAGGGACGATTGAAGACGAAACGGAAAGCGTAAAGCGCCGCCAGGACGCAGCCGCCCAGGGGCAGGGCGTAGGCGAGCGGCACGGCGGAAGCCTCGCGCGCCATCAAAGCCGACGCGCCGAAGCCGCCGACCCGGAGAACGAGCGCCGCGACCACCGCGCCGGCGATGGCCATGCCGCGATTCTGCCGCGTCGTCCGGGGCGCGCCCAGCGCCGCGAAGGCGATCATTCCCATCGCCAGGGCATACAGGGGAGCGACGAATCTTTCATGCAGCTCGGACCGGAAATGACCCTCGTCCAGTTTTACATAGGGATCGGACACGTCGTAATGGAGCAATTCCGAGGTCGTGCGCTCGCGCGGACGCAAGGGTGTCCCATCGGCGCCCGGACCGAAGCGGCTGAGGTCGAGGGCGTAGGAATCGAACACGATCATCGCCGGGGCCTCAGCGCCCTTGTCCTGGCGCTGGATCGTGCCGGTCTGCAAAACCAGCAGGTTCTGGTCGTCAACCTTGGTCGCGACGCCCTTTTCGGCGATATAGACATTGGTCTGGGAGGCGTCGCGCCGGTCAAGCATGAAGATGCCAAGCATGGCGCCGCCCGGCGCGCGCTCGCGGTAGTGAAAATAGAGGCCATAATCGAGCATGTTGAAGGCGCCTGGCCGCACGATTCGCGTCAGGAAATCCGACTGAACCTCTGAAATGGCGGTGCGGAGCTGGCGAAAGCTCCAGGGCATCGCCCAGAGCGACATGAATCCGGAAAAGATCGAGGCCGCCAGAATCAGCGCGGCGAAGGGCCGGAACAGCTGAAAAGGCGAAAAACCGGCGGAGGCCGCGACCACGAGCTCGCTGTCGCCGTTGAGCTTGTTGAGCGCGAAGAGCGTCGCGATGAAGAGCGCGATCGGCGAAATCACCATGAGCAGGGAGGGAATGATCAGCCCGGTCACGTGAAAGAAGACGATCAGCGACTGGCCTTTGGTGGTCATGAGGTCGAAGTCGCGCATCGCCTGGGTCAGCCAGATGACCGCCGTGAGAACGCCGAGCGCGACCAGGAAGGCCGAAGCGGCGATCTTGAAAATGTAACGGTCGATCAGGAGCATGTTTCACTTTCGATCGCGGTGGGCGCCCCCGACATAGATCAAAAATTTTGCGGCGCAAAGTGGACCCCGCCGCGGGCGGATCCGGACGAGGCCACATAGACGCGGCAGTTTGGCGTTTCCAAGGCCGCCGCCCACGGCAAAAGGTCCCTTGCGCGGGAGCAAGGCCGCCATCTGGAACAGTCGAACTTTTTGGCGCGGGCGCGCATTGACCCCTTTCATCGCGACGGCGCATAGTGGCGCGAATCCCTCGGCCGCCGTTTTCGATGACGCCGCGGCCTTTTTTTGATCCGAAAGCCCCCGCGACGGCGCGGGCTCATGCTGCGAGGTCTTCATGTCCGGCACCGTCACTCTGGGCGCAACCACAATAGCCGACGCTTTTGCGGCGGCGCCGGAAGCCGGCGGCTATGTCCTGGTGGTTTTCGCCGACGGCGCCCTCGCGCTCGGTTCGGGCGCGGCGGCGGGACTCGGAGAAGCCGCCGGCGTGATTCCCCGCGCCGCCGAAGCCGCCGCCTTCAAGGGCAAGATCGGCTCCTGCCTCGACATTGTCGCGCCCGCCGGCCTCGCCGCGCAGCGGCTGCTCGTGCTCGGAACCGCGCCGGAGAAGGAGGGCGACAAGGTCGATTATCTGCGCTTGGGCGGCCTGACCGTGGCGAAGCTCGGCAAGGCGGCCAAGGCGCGGATCCTGTTCGATTTCGCCGCCGCTCCCGAGGATTTTTCCGCCGCCGCCGCGGACTTCGCCCTCGGCCTGCGCCTGCGCGCCTATAAATTCGACCAGTTCAAGACGAAAAAGGCCAAGAAGGACGAGCCCGAGAACGGCGGACCGGTCGATCTCCGCCTCGCCGCGGCCGATTCCGCCGCCTTGACCACATCGATCGCCAAGGTCCAGGGCCTCGCCGACGGGGTCGATCTCGCGCGCACACTGGTCAATATGCCGCCGAACCTGATCTATCCGGAGAGCTTCGCCGACAGGGCGAAAGAGCTGGAAAAGCTCGGCGTCGCCGTGGAGATCCTCGACGTTCCCGCCATGGAGGCGCTCGGCATGCGGGCGCTTCTCGGCGTGGGGCAGGGGTCGAAAAGGCCGAGCCGGGTCGTCGTCATGCGCTGGAGCGGCGGCCGGAAGGACGCGCAGCCGGTCGCCTTCATCGGCAAGGGCGTCTGTTTCGATTCGGGCGGCATTTCGCTCAAGCCGGGCGCCGGCATGGAGGACATGAAGGGCGACATGGCGGGCGCGGCCTGCGTTACCGGCCTGATGCACGCGCTCGCCTCGCGCAAGGCGGCGGTCAACGCGATCGGCGCCATCGGCCTGGTCGAGAACATGCCCGGCGGCGGCGCCCAGCGACCCGGCGACATCGTCACGGCCATGTCGGGAACGACCATCGAGATCATCAACACCGACGCCGAAGGGCGGCTGGTTCTCGCCGACGTGCTCTGGCACGTGCAGAACGCGTACAAGCCGGCCTTCATGATCGATCTCGCCACGCTCACCGGAGCGATCATCATCGCGCTCGGCCAGGAATACGCCGGCCTGTTCAGCAACAACGACGAACTGGCCCAGCGCCTGAGCGAGGCCGGAACGAAAACCGGCGAAAAGGTCTGGCGGATGCCGATCGGCCCGAGCTACGACAAGCTGATCGAGTCCAAATTCGCCGACATCAAGAACACTGGCGGGCGCAACGCCGGCTCGATCACCGCCGCGCAATTCCTGCAGCGCTTCGTCAATGACGTACCTTGGGCCCATCTCGACATCGCGGGGACGGGCATTTCCGCGCCGACGGCCGACCTCAACCAGAGCTGGGGCTCGGGCTGGGGCGTCCGCCTCCTCGACCGGCTGGTGAAGGACTATTACGAATCGGCGGAATGATGCCCGAGTTCTGGTTTTACCAGCTCCAAAAGCGGACCCTCGACCAGACTTTGCCGAATCTGGTCGAGCGCGCGCTCCAGCGGGGCTGGCGGGCCGTCGTCCAGAGCCGGACGCCGGAGCGGCTCGCGGCGATCGACGACCTGTTGTGGACCTATGCCGACGATTCGTTTCTTCCCCACGGCGCCCAGGCCGACGGCGACCCCCAATTGCAATCCGTCTGGTTGACCTGCGGCGACGACAATCCCAATAACGCGAGAATTCGCTTCCTCGTCGAAGGGGCGGAGGCCGAGCCCTTCGCCGACGACGATTACGAGCGGCTGATCCTGATCTTCGACGGCCGCGACGATCTGTCGCTCGCCGCCGCCCGCGAACAATGGCGGCGCCTCAAACAGCGTGACGCGGCTCTCTCCTACTGGCAGGAAACGGAAGAAGGCGGCTGGCGCAAGCAGGCCTGACGGCCAGAGCGCAAGACCTTGCCGGATCCACGCCCCATTTCCGCCAAAATGTCGAGGCCAATCTAAGGCGGGAGTTCACGAAAGCGTGATCTGGCGGGGCCGCGCGGCCTTCCCCTGGATCGCATTCGGCGCCGCGGTCAAGCTTCCGGGAATGCGGCTCCTAGCGAAGGGTTAACTATTTGGATCAATCTTTTCGCAACCTTCCCGGCGCAATGTGGCGAATGACGTCGTCTTTCGCCAAGACAGATTCCGCTTCGACGCGCGTCAGCGGGCTCGCCCTGTGGGGCCGCCCCGGCGTCGTGGAAAAAAGGAACCCTGGCCAGTGAACAAAACGCCCGCCCGCCCGCTCGCGCCTCTGGCCGCGGCGCGGCAAAATTTCAGCGCAAAGGCCATTCGCGCGAAAGCCAGCACATTCCTCGCCTTCGCCGGGGTCGTCGCCATGGCCGGATGCGCGCAGTCGCCGCAGCATTTCGCCCGCCACGGCAAGGAATATTTCCCTGAGACCGTCTATGGCCAAGCCAGCCCGAGGGTTGTCGCCGACGGACAGCCCGTGCCGAAGGGCGGCGGCCGCTATCTCGTCGGCGACGCCTATACGGTCGCCGGCCGAACCTACGTGCCGAGCGAGAAGAAATATGCGGCCGTCGGCCTCGCGTCCTGGTACGGCGACGCCTTCCATGGCCGCCGCACCGCCAATGGCGAGGTCTATGACCGGGAGGCGATCACCGCCGCGCATCCCACCATGCCGTTGCCGTGCTACGCCCGCGTCACCAATCTGCGCAACCAGCGCTCGATCATCGTTCGCGTCAACGACCGCGGCCCCTTCCACAGCGGCCGTATGATGGACCTCTCAGCCCGCGCCGCCGAAGCGCTCGACTACAAGTCGATCGGCACGGCGAGGGTGAAGGTCGAATATGTCGGCCGCGCTTCGCTCGCCGGCTCCGACGACCGCAAGCTGCTCGCGACCCTGCGCGTGGACGGCCGTCCCGCAGAGCTCGGCGATTTCGCGTATTCGCCGACCCAGATCGCCGATCAGCGCGAACTGCCGCCCGCCGCCGCGCCGAACCGCGAGGAACAGCGCATGGCCATGCGTGATGAGCCCGTCTCTTACACGCCGCCGCCGGTCAGGGAAGCCGCGACGGCGCCTGTTCACGTGGCCGGCAGGCCGCTGCCGCCCGAGCCGCCGCAGCGCCCGGAACTTGCCGAACTCTCGACGCCTGCGGCGCCGCTTCCCAAGAACCCGCCCTTGCCGCCGCAGCGGCCTTTTGACCTCGGGACCATTCCGGGCGCGGACACGCCGATCTCGGTCGCTCGTCGCTAAGCCTTTCCGTCGCCGGGGCACTGGCCTTGCGCCGCCGAAGGGCTTATCTCTGGGACTGACGCGGTCTCGCGCCGGGTGAAAACTTTCGCTCGGCGCCGCAATGGGTGCGGTCGGCCGGGCTCGCGCAGCGAAGAGGCGTTCGTGCAGTCTCGTTTCCTCTCTCTTTCGCCCCGGCTTCGCCCGCTCTGGCTTTTTCTGGCTGTCGTTTTCTCCGCCGTTCCGATGGCGCGCGCGCAGAACATAGCGACGACCGCGCCGCATGCCCTGGTCATGGACGCCGCCACCCAGACCGTCTTGTTCGAAAAGGCGGCCGACGAGGCAGTCCCCCCGGCGTCGCTCGTCAAGCTGATGACCGCCGAACTGGTCTTCCGCGACCTGAAAAAGGGCTCGATCACCCCCGACACGCCCTTCTACATTTCGGAACACGCCTGGAAGACCGGATCGAGCGGCGGCTCGATGTTCGCGCGGGTCAACACCAATGTCCGCGTCGAGGACCTGTTGCGCGGCCTGATCGTGCAGTCGGGCAATGACGCGGCGGTGGCGCTGGCCGAGGGGCTCGGCGGATCGGAGCAGAATTTCGCGGCGATGATGAACGACCGCGCCGTC
>JAKANG010000027.1 GCA_021812505.1 Pseudomonadota bacterium | reverse complement strand
CAAGCTTGGGCGCGAGGGCTCGGAATTCGTCTGCCAGCTTTTCCACAGTCGGAGCGGCAAGACCGGCGCGAAGCCGCGCCAGCCGCGCGGAATCGGCGCCGAAATTCTGCAAGGCGTTCAGCTGCGCTGTGTAATCGTCGCCCTGGCGCACCGCCGCGAGCAGGCTCTGCGCCACCACCAGACGGGCGGCCGAAACGCCGGCATTGGCCGGATTCGCTTCGCGGGCGGCAAGGCTGGCGCGTGCGTCGATCTTCGGCGTCGCGACGAGATTTTCGACAACCTCCAGACGCTGCGACAACTTGGCGATGGTTTCTTGGGTGGCGGCGAGTTTTGCCGCCATCTCCATGAGAGCGTGTGTCGAATCCTCAGCCGTGGCGCCGGATTTTGCGGCTTCGACCGCCGCCGACGCTGCGGGGGCGGGCGCGCTTCCGCTCCCTGGCGGCGGCGCTTTGGTCGCTTTCGCCGTCATGGCGGCGGAAGGAGCGGTCTTTTCGCCCTCGGTATCACGGGTCGCTTCTGGCGGCGCGGGTTTGGACGTCGCCTTTTCAGGCGCGGATGGCGCCTCGGTTCCTGAAGACGTCGCCGGCGGCTCCCCGACATAGGCGTCCCAGAGGTAATAGCCGCCCCCGCCGAGGACCACGGCTCCGATGAGGAAAGCGACTAGCGCGAAGACGCCGCCTTTTCGGCCTGCGTCGTCTTCGGTGCGCTCCGCGGGCGCCGGCGTCGAAGGAGCCTCGGATCCTTCCGGCTCCGTCGATCCTGGGTCGGCCTCGAGCTCGGAAGCGTTCGCTCCGTCCTCCGCCGGCATCGGTTCCGATTCGTCCCGATGCGATCCGTGCGCCGCCTGATTTTCGGCGAAGGAATCGGCCTGCCCCGCCGGCTCCTTCCTGTCTGTCCCAGGCTCCGGCGTCTCTTGGGCTTTGGCTTCGGTGTGGCCTGGTTCGGTCTTGCCGCCGTCTTGATCGCTCATCCCGCGCCTCTTTTCATGCTGCCCCATTGCTAGCGCGCGCCTCGAGGAAAGGGAACCCGCAATCGGCGAGGCGCTTTCAGGCGGCCGCGATGGCGTCCGCGATGGCGACCGTACGGCGCGCCATGTCGGCATGGAGGCGTTCGACCATCTTGCCGTCGATCTGCAGGGCGCCCCTGGACGTGTTTTCCGGCAGGTCGAAGACCTCGATGATCTTGCGGGCGAAGGCGACCTCGGCTTCGGAAGGCGCGAAGACCTCGTTGCAGATCGCGACCTGATTGGGGTGGATCAAGGTCTTGCCGTCCATGCCGAGATCGCGGCCCTGTTCGCATTCGGCGCGGAGCCCGGCTTCATTGGAGAAATCGTTGTAGACGCCATCGACAATATCCACGCCGTTCGCGCGGGCGGCCGCGACGCAGATCGACAAATAGGCCAGCATGGACTGTCGCCCCGGGGTGAGGCGGGCGCGGGTTTCCTTGGCGATGTCGTTCGTGCCCATCACCAGAACGGCCAGACGCGACTGCGGATCGAGCGCGGTGCGGACGATGGAATCGGCGTTGAGAATGGCGACCGGCGTCTCCATCATCGCCCAGAGCTTCGTATGGTCCGGGGCGCCCGCGTCGCGCAGGGCCTTGGCGGTGACCATGATGTCGCCCGGCGACGAGACTTTCGGGAGGAGAATGGCGTCGGGGCCGGCCATAGCCGCGGCGGCCAGATCGGCCTCGCCCCAGGGCGTGCCGGCGCCATTGACGCGAATGACGATCTCGCGTCGCCCGAAGCCGCCCGCCTTGACGGCGGCGGCGACCTGGTCGCGCGCCAGTTCCTTGGCGTCGGGCGCCACGGCGTCCTCAAGGTCGAGAATGAGGGAATCGGCGGCGATCGTCTTGGCCTTTTCCAGCGCGCGGGCGTTCGAGCCCGGCATATAGAGAACGCTGCGGCGGGGACGAAGGCTGATCATGATTGCTCCATAGGGGAATGGTTTTTCGCAGGGCACAATAATGTTTCCGCCCCTTTCACGCCATCGTCATTTCGTGGTCATCGTGATTGCCGGAACACGCTACCAAAGCGAGGATTGCTCTCCTCGCCGCGATGCGGCAAAAGCTGTTCGTTCACATGGAAGGACGGCGAATGAGCGAAGCACATTTTCCGACGCGGCTCACCGAGGGTTATGAGAAATTCCTTGCCGGACGTCTCTCGCGCGAACGAGAACGTTATGAGGAACTGGCGAAAAGTGGCCAAAGCCCGGAGATCCTGCTGATCGGATGTTGCGATTCGCGCGTCTCTCCGGAACTGATCTTCGACGCTGGCCCCGGCGAGATGTTTGTGGTGCGCAACGTCGCCAACCTCGTGCCGCCTTACAAGCCCAATGACGATTACCACGGAACCTCGGCCGCGATCGAATTCGCGGTGATGGGTCTCAAGGTCAAGCATATCGTGGTGATGGGCCATGCCCAGTGCGGCGGCGTGAAAGCCTATGCTCAGCTCCAGCACGATCCCTATATGCGGCCGCTCGCGCCCGGCGATTTCATCGGCGGCTGGATCAAGTTGCTCGCCCCCGCGGCGGAAAAAATCGGCGAGCCGACCGAACCCTTGCAGAACTGGTCGGAGCGGCTCGCGTGGGAGTCGATCAAGCAGAGCATCGCCAATCTGCGCAGTTTTCCCTATATCGCGACGCTTGAGCAGCGCGGCTGGCTTAATCTGCACGGCGCCTATTTCGGCGTGGCCGGCGGCGAACTCATGGCTCTGGATCCGAGCGACGGAACCTTCCGTCAGGTCGCGGCCGAAGCCCATCGGGAGGCCCTGGGGGGAACGCCACGCTTCTGAAATTGCAGCGAATCAAAAAGAAAGCGCCGGGTTTCCCCGGCGCGTTTTGGTCTCAGGCCGCTTTCTGCTTCGGCGCCAGCAGCTTGCGGTTGATCATCGCTTCCGCGATCTGCACCGCGTTGAGCGCCGCACCCTTGCGCAGATTGTCCGACACGCACCAGAAGGCGAGGCCGTTCTCGACGGTCGCGTCCTCGCGGATGCGCGAAATATAGGTGGCGTCCTCGCCCGCCGCTTCGTGCGGGGTGATGTAGCCGCCCGGCTCGCGCTTGTCGATCACCAGAACGCCCGGCGCTTCGCGCAGGATTTTCCGCGCCTCTTCCGCAGTAACCGGCTTCTCGAACTCCACATTCACCGCTTCGGAATGGGAGATGAAAACCGGCACGCGCACGCAGGTCGCGGTCAGCTTGATCTTCGGGTCGAGAATTTTCTTCGTCTCGGCCATCATCTTCCACTCTTCCTTGGTGAAGCCGTCTTCCATGAAGACGTCGATCTGCGGGATGAGGTTGAAGGCGATGCGCTTCGGGAACTTCTTGTTCTCGACCTGGTCGGAGACGAAGACGGCGCGGGTCTGGGCGAAGAGTTCGTCCATCGCCTCCTTGCCGGCGCCGGAAACCGACTGATAGGTCGAAACCACGACGCGCTTGATCGTGAAGCGGTCATGCAGCGGCTTGAGCGCCACGACCAACTGCGCCGTCGAGCAGTTCGGATTGGCGATGATGTTCTTGCGGCCGAAACCCTTCAACGCGTCGGCGTTGACCTCCGGCACGACCAGCGGAACGTCGGCGTCATAGCGCCAGGCCGAGGAATTATCGATCACGACGCAATTCTGCGCGCCGATCTTCGGCGACCAGTCTTTCGAGACCGAGCCGCCGGCCGACATCAGCGCGATGTCGCAATCCGAAAAGTCGAACGTGTCGAGATGCTTGCATTTCAGCGTCTTGTCGCCATAGGACACTTCCGTGCCGATCGAGCGCGACGACGCGAGCGCCACGACCTCGTCCGCCGGGAACTGGCGTTCGGCCAAAATATCCAGCATTTCGCGGCCCACATTGCCCGTGGCGCCGACGACAGCGACCTTGTAACCCATGCTGATCTCCACATTTTAAGCGCGCTTCCCTACAGCAAGGAGGCGCGTAGAGCAATGCGCCTTTCCGGCCGCAACGCTCAATTTCCTGCGACTTTCTCCTCAGACGCGGCGTTTTCGCGCTCATTTTGCCGCGTTTCTTCCTTCTGTCGGCGTGCTGTGACGACCGCGTCGTCCATCTGCTGCGTCCAGCCGCAGGCCGCGAGGCGCTCCTTCATATGGTCGGGCGCGCAGGCTTCAACCTCGATGGGCGGCTTGTTGTTCGAGATCGGGATGCGGATCGCCCTCGCATGGAGGTGCAGAAGCGCATCGGGACGGATCCCCGCGCCATAGATGGGATCGCCAAAAATCGGGAAATCGCGCGCCGCGCAATGGACGCGCAGCTGATGGGTTCGGCCGGTCAGCGGCGCCAGCTCCAGCCAGCTGATCGGCGCGCCGTCGGCATCGCGGCCACGCCCGAGCACGCGCCAGCGGGTTTGCGACGGCAATCCGTTTGGATCGACCTTCATCCACCAGCCGCGCGTGGCGTCGAGCCGGCCGAGCGGCAAATCGATCAGGCCTTCGTCCGCCGCGGGGCCGCCATTGACGATCGCCCAATAGGACTTCTCGATCTTGCCCTGCTTGAACAGAAGCATCAGCTTTTCCAGGGCCTTGCGGTGGCGCCCCAGCACCAGGCAGCCGGAGGTGTCCTTGTCCAGCCGATGGGCCAGCGCTGGATTGCGCGGCAGGCCGAAGCGCAGATGGACAAAGTCTTGTTCGAAATTCTCACCGCCCTTGGGGCCGCGATGGACGGGCAGACCCGCGGGCTTGTCCAGGACAAGGATCAGCCCGTCCCGATAAAGCAGGCGCGCATAAATCTCTTCCGGCGTCATGCGGGACAGGCTATCGAGATCGGAATGGGATTTCTTGCTGTGGGCGTCATGGCCGCTTATCGCAAAATCTCCACGAATTGAGAAGGGCGCACCGCCTGGACGCAAAGCGAGTTTGGAGCGCATGAGCGCAGAATCGAAAGAAAAGGCCGGCTTCATCGGGCGCCTGTTCAAGATGCGGCATGCCGAGGAAACGTTCTGGGAAAACAAGCCGCAGGTCGTCGAAGAGGCCAAACCGGCGCCAGTGGAGCCTGAGTCAGAGGCTGCGCCTGAGAGCGTCGCCGAATTGTCTCCGGTCACAGAGGCTTCTCTCGAGGCTTTTCGGCCGGAACCGCAGCCTGAAGTCCCTTCGGCCCCCGGCGAGTCGGCGCCCGTTCCATCCCCATCTCCGCCGAAGATGAGCTGGTGGGTGCGGTTGCGGCATGGACTCGCGCGGTCGTCATCTTCCATAGCTCAGGGCGTCGCGGATATTTTCACCAAGAAAAAGCTTTCCGCCGACATGCTCGAGGATCTCGAGGATGTGCTTGTGCGCGCCGACCTCGGCGTCGCCGCCGCGACCCGGATCGCAGCGCTGGTCGGCAAGGGCCGCTACGACAAGCAGATCGCGCCGGAGGAAGTGCGCGCCATTCTCGCTGAAGAGGTGGAGCGCGTGCTGACGCCGGTGGCGCGACCGCTGGAAATCGAGGCCGGGAAGAGACCTTTCGTCATTCTGGTGGTCGGCGTCAACGGTTCGGGTAAAACGACGACCATCGGCAAGCTGACCGCGAAATTTTCCGCCGAGGGCAAGAAGCTCATGCTGGCGGCGGGCGACACGTTCCGCGCCGCGGCGATCGAGCAGCTGAAGATCTGGGGCGGGCGGATGGAGGTTCCGGTCATCGCGCGTGAGGCGGGCGCCGACGCCGCCGGGCTGGCCTTCGACGCGATCAAGGCCGCGCAGGAGCAGAATGTCGACGTGCTGATGATGGACACGGCGGGGCGCCTGCAGAATCGCGCCGAGCTCATGGCCGAGCTGGAAAAGATCGTCCGGGTCATGAAGAAGATCGACCCCGAGGCGCCCCATGCGGTCCTGCTGGTGCTCGACGCCACCGTAGGCCAGAACGCCCTCAGCCAGGTCGAGATCTTCGGCAAGACTGCTGGCGTCACCGGCCTTGTCATGACCAAGCTCGACGGCACGGCGCGCGGCGGCATTCTGGTGGCGATCGCCGACAAGTTCCAGCTCCCGGTCCATTTCATTGGGGTCGGCGAACAGGCCGACGATCTGGAGCCTTTCGCGGCCCGAGATTTCGCTCGCGCCATTGCCGGCTTCGAAGACGACAACGCCTGAGGCCCCGATGTCTGAAGAGAATAAACCTAAAAAGGTCAATCCCTTGCTGAAGCTGGTGCTGGAAATGGGGCCTTTGGTCCTGTTCTTCCTCGCCAATTCGCGCCCGGCCTTCTTTCATGGGCTCGTTAGCCCCCTCCTGCCGGAAGGAATCACGCCCGAAAAGACAGCTATCCTCACTTCGACGGGCGTGTTGATGGCGGCGGTCGTCGCCGCACTGATTGCGTCATGGGTGTTGACGCGGCATCTGCCGATCATGCCGGTCGTGACCGCCATCGCCGTATTGGTCTTCGGTTCGCTGACCTTTTTCTTTCAGGACCGGCTGTTCATCCAGCTGAAGCCGACGATCGTGAACGCGCTTTTTGGCGCAGCGCTGCTTGGCGGCTTGGCGTTCGGGAAATTGCTGTTGCCCGTGGCGCTCGACAGCGTGATGCATCTCGACGAGGCAGGCTGGCGTAAGCTGACCATTCGCTGGGGCCTGTTTTTCTTCCTCCTCGCTGGGCTGAACGAGGCGGTGCGCTTGACGCAAAGCTGGGATTTCTGGGCCGGCTTCAAATCATTTGGCGTCATGCCGCTGACGGTCCTCTTCGCTTTGGCCCAGACGCCGCTGGTCCTGAAGCATGAGATCAAGCCTGAGGCGGACCAGGAGCATTTCTGATCGCGAGGGTCGCTCAAGAGGACAAGGTAAATGAAAACGCCGCCGGGATCTGATCCCCCGGCGGCGTTTTCGTTATAAGCGTCGGGCGCGCCCGAAAATCACGCCACAGCCAGCTGCCGCAGCACATACTGCAGGATGCCGCCGTTCTTGTAATATTCGATCTCGTCGGCGGTGAGGATGCGGCTGTTGAGTTTGATCTTCTTCACCGTTCCGTCGCCATAGGCGATCTCGGCTTCCAGCTTCTGGCGCGGTTCGAGCTTGGTCAGACCCTTGATGGTCACCAGTTCGTCGCCCTTCAGGCCCAGCGATTTCCAGGTCGTTCCGTCCTCGAAGGTCAGCGGCAGAATGCCCATGCCGACGAGATTGGAGCGATGGATGCGCTCGAAGCTCTCGGCGATGACCGCGCGGACGCCGAGCAGGTTGGTGCCCTTGGCCGCCCAGTCGCGAGAGGAGCCGTTGCCATATTCGACGCCGGCGAAGACGACGAGCGGGGTCTTGGCCTTCTCATATTTCATCGCGGCGTCGTAAATCGGCATGACTTCGCCGCCGGGGTAATATTTTGTGTTGCCGCCTTCCGGCACGTTGCCGCTCTCGTCGGCGAGCATGAAGTTCTTGATGCGGATATTGGCGAAGGTGCCCCGCATCATCACTTCATGGTTGCCGCGCCGGGTGCCGTACTGGTTGAAGTCTTCCGGCTTCACCTTGTTGGCCTGCAGATATTTGCCCGCGGGCGAAGCGGCCTTGATCGAACCGGCCGGAGAAATATGGTCGGTGGTGATCTTGTCGCCGAAGAGGGCGAGGACGCGGGCGCCTTCGATGTCGGCGACCGGCTTGGGGTCCATGGTCATGCCCCTGAAATAGGGCGGGTTCTGGACATAGGTGGACTTGTTGTCCCAGGCATAGGTCTGGCTGTGCGGCGCCTTGACCCGGCGCCAGTTGACGTCGCCCTTGAACACATCCGCATATTTCGCCTTGAACAGCGACTTGGTGACGTTCTTGCGGATGAATTCCTGGATTTCTTTCGAGGTTGGCCAAATGTCGCGCAGGAACACCGGCGCGCCCTTCTTGTCATGGCCGATCGGCTCCTTGGTCAGGTCCTTCTGCACCGAGCCGGCGAGGGCATAGGCAACGACCAGCGGCGGCGAGGCGAGGTAATTCGCCTGGACGTCCGGCGAGACGCGGCCCTCGAAATTGCGGTTGCCCGAGAGGACGGCCGCCGCGACGACGCCATTGGCGTTGATCGCCTTCGAAATTTTCTCCGGCAGCGGGCCGGAATTGCCGATGCAGGTGGTGCAGCCGAAACCGACGAGGTTGAAGCCGAGCTTGTCGAGCGACTTCTGCAGGCCGGATTTGGCGAGATATTCGGCGACGACCTGCGACCCAGGCGCGAGCGATGTCTTGACCCAAGGCGCGACATTGAGGCCCTTGGCCACCGCATTGCGGGCCAGAAGGCCGGCGCCGATCAGCACGCTCGGGTTGGAGGTATTGGTGCAGGAGGTGATGGCGGCGATGACAACATCGCCTTGGCCGATGTCGAAATTCTCGCCCTCGACCTTGTAGCGTTCGCCGATGGCGGCGAGTTTCTTGTATTCGCTTTCCATCGCGGCGGTGAAGCCCGCGGCGACGCCGTCGAGCGCAATCCGGCCCTCGGGGCGCTTCGGGCCGGCAAGCGACGGAACGACGGAGGAGAGATCGAGTTCGATCGTGTCGGTGAAGACAGGCTCCGGCGCGGTGCGGGTGCGATAAAGGCCCTGGGCGCGGGCGTATTTCTCGACCAGCGCGACGCGGGCCGGCTTGCGGCCGGTCTTGTCGAGATAGTCGATGGTTTCGCCGTCGATCGGGAAGAAGCCGCAGGTCGCGCCATATTCCGGGCCCATATTGGCGATGGTCGCGCGGTCGGCCAGCGTCAAGGAGTCAAGGCCGGGACCGAAGAATTCGACGAATTTGCCGACCACGCCCTTCTTGCGAAGCATCTGGGTGACCGTGAGAACCACGTCGGTGGCGGTGACGCCTTCCTTGACCTTGCCCGAGAGCTTGAAGCCGATGACTTCCGGCAGCAGCATGGACTGCGGCTGGCCGAGCATGGCGGCTTCGGCCTCGATGCCGCCGACGCCCCAGCCCAGAACCGAGAGGCCGTTGACCATGGTGGTGTGGGAATCGGTGCCGACGACC
>JAKANG010000026.1 GCA_021812505.1 Pseudomonadota bacterium | reverse complement strand
GGCCCGCCCTGAAAGACGCAGCAGTTGCGCGAGCGCGGATCGTTCATCCAGATCGCGAAAGTCGCGGCGTCGCCGAAGGCGAGGTCGATCTTTTTGGCGCGCAACGCCTCCAGCAGAGCAGCGCGGTTTGGAAAGCTCCTGATCGTCGCCGGGGCGAAAAAGCGCTTCAAAAAGGCTTCGTGCGCGCTGCCGGCCTCGACGCCGACGGTCTTGTCGCGCAGGGCCTCGGGCCGTACTTCGAGCTTTCCGGCGCCGGCAAGCGACATGAAGCGCGCCGGGGTGAGATAATAGGATGCGGTGAAGCGCAGGCGCGCCCGCGCCGCCGGGGTTTCCCTGAGCGAGGCGATCAGGGCGTCGCCGTCGCCTTCGCTCATCGCGTCGAGCAGATTGTCCCACCGGCGCGGCTGGATGGTGCAGCTCGCCTTGAGCTCGTCGCAGATCGCCCGCGCCAGATCGATATTGAAGCCCGCGAGCGTTCCGTCGGGCGCCGTGAACTCGAAGGGCGGATAATCGTCGGCGGTCAGGAAGCGGATCTGCTTCACCGCGCCGACCGCCGGCGCATCCTGGCGGTTGTGGGGATCGAACAGGCGCGGCAAAAAAATCGAGCTATTTGACGTCTCGGCCCGCGCAATGCAACCGCCTGGTTGAAAACAAGAAAAAAAACAAAGACTTAAGCAAAAAACGCTGGCCGCGCGCCAGGCGGGGCGGATAAACATTCTGCGTCTGGCCACGTTCCGTCCCGATCCGCTCATGAGTCCTGGGCCTTTATACCGCGCTGGTCGGCGTTTTGCAGCCGAAGTCGCCGATTGGCCGCCTGAAATCGCCTTTCTCGCCGCCGAGGGCGTCGGAACGGACCTGCTTGACCACGCCACGCGCCGCGCCCGCGCCCTGGGCGTCGGCGCCGACGAGTTCGTCATCGCCGAAGGGCTCATCGAGGAAGGGGTCTATTATCGCGCGCTGGCGCGCCGCCTCAACTGCGCCTATGTGGAGCGCGCGGCGGCTCTGGCCCCCGGCTTCGATTATCGCGCGGCCCTGCGGGCCAGCGTCGCCCGCGCCGACCCGCGGCGCGAAAACTTCGACTGGCTCATGTCCCCGCGCGGCGGGGAAATCCGCAAATTGCTCGCGCTTGGCGCCGGCGGCGCGGAGCGGTTCGCCATTTGCGCGCCAAAAATCTTTTCCGCGCTGGTTCGCGCCGCAGGCCGCCGGGCCTTGGCCGAGGACGCCAGTTTCGCCTTGTCGCGCGCCGATTCGCGTCTCAGCGCCAGCGCGCCGCAATTGCGCTGGAGCAACCGAGTGACGGTGTTTTTGGCCCTGACGGTAATGGCTGGGCTTGTGGCGCTGTCGCCGGAACTGCTCGCCGTCACCTCCTTCGTTCTGTCATTCCTGTTCCTCGCGGGAATTTATGTCCGCCTGTGCGCGCTTGCCGCCAGCCCCGCGCCGGACGGGCCGCCGCCGCCTTCGCCCGCGCGCGACCTGCCGACCTACACAATCGTCGCGCCGATGTATCGCGAAGCGGGAATCGCCGCGCAATTCCTGTGCGCGATCCGGTCGCTCGATTATCCGCCCGCCAAGCTCGACGTGAAAATCGTCCTGGAACATGACGACCAGGACACCGCGCGAGCCTTGCGCGCCGCCGGCCTGCCGCCTTACGCGGAAATCGTGGTCGCGCCGCGCGGGGCGCCGCGCACCAAGCCGCGCGCCCTGAACGTCGCACTTCCGCTGGCGCGCGGAAAACTGCTGACGATCTTCGACGCCGAGGACCGGCCCGAGCCCGGACAATTGCAGGCCGCCGCCGCCGCCTTTGCGGCGGCGGGGCCTCGTGTCGCCTGCCTGCAGGCGCGGCTTGTCGTCGACAATGGCGAGGAGAGCTGGCTGTCCTATTTCTTTTCCCTCGGCTATGCGGCCCTATTCGACGTGATCAATCCCGGCCTCGCCGCGCTCGGCCTGCCCTTGCCGCTCGGCGGCACGTCCAATCATTTCCGCACCGACATCCTGCGCCGGGTCGTCGGCTGGGACGCCTGGAACGTCACCGAGGACGCCGATCTCGGCCTGCGCTTCGCGCGGCTCGGCTATGACGTCGGCATGCTTGCCTCGATGACTTTCGAAGACGCGCCGACCGAGATCGACGCCTGGCTGGGGCAAAGAGCGCGCTGGATGAAGGGCTGGATGCAGACGCTCGCGGTTTTCTTGCGCCGCCCGCGCGGGAAGGTCCGCGGGATCGGCGCGGTCCAAAACCTTGCGGCGGTCAGCGCCATGACAAGCCTGATCGCCGGCCCCCTGTTCGGCCCCTTTTACACCGTGCGCTTCATCCACGATCTCTTCTGGGGCGACCTGCTGGCGCCGGCGACGCCGACGCGGCTCGTCTTTGCCGCGCTGAACCTGAGCGTCGGCATTTTCGGCCTCGCCGCGCTGATCGCGCCCCTGGTCATGGGCATGAAAAGGCGCGGCCTCAAAGCCTCGCCATTCCTCCTCCTCGCGCCGCTCTATCTGCTGCTGTTGAGCGCGGCGGCCTGGCGCGCCCTATGGGAATGGACGCGGCGGCCCTTTGTGTGGACCAAGACGACCCACGTCGCCCGGCCGGTTCAAGCCGCCGGCGGCGTAAGAAATTTCCCCGCCAGCGCGTCGGCGATCAAGGCGCGGGCGTTGTCCACGCCATAGAGCGCGATGAAGGAGCCGAAGCGCGGGCCGCGCTGTTCGCCGAGCAGCACCTGGTAGAGCATGGAGAACCAGTCGTTCGACACGCCCGGCTTTTCCGGCGTCGCCCCCTTGGCCGCGAAATTCTGGTAGCGCGGGATCGGGCGGGCCACGTCGTAGAGCAGGGTCTGCACCTCTTCCGCGCTCGGATTGGCTGGCAGGGCCGCAAGCGCCTCGGAGAGTTTTTTCAGCGCGTCGCGCTCCACCTCGTCCGCCGCGCGATAAACCTTTTTCGACCGCACGAAATCGCCAAAATAGACCACAGCATATTGGATCATGCGATCGAGGCGGGGGAATTTTTCCGGGCTGGCGCTTGGCGCATAGCGGCGCAAAAAGCCCCACAAAACGGATGGGTCTTCGCTGTTGGCGACCGCCGCCAGATTGAGCAGCATGGCGAAGGAAATCGCGGTTCCTTTTGTCTCGCCCTCGTGGGCGATGAATTCCGGCGCCGGCGGCGCGCCGGCATGGATGTGCCAGGCGGGATTGCCGAGCCGCAACTTCCAGTCCTGGCGCGGATAAGCGTCGAGAAAAGCGAGATATTCGTCCACCGCTCTGGGGATCACGTCGAAATAGAGTTTTTTCGCCTCGCGCGGCTTCCAATACATGAAGAAGGCGAGCGATTCCGGGCTGGCGTAACGCAGCCATTCCTCAATCGTCAGGCCATTGCCCTTGGACTTGGAAATTTTCTGGCCGTTCTCGTCGAGGAACAATTCGTAATTGAAACCTTCCGGCGGCGTGGCGTCGAGCGCGCGGGCGATTTCGCCGGACAGTTTGACCGAATCGATCAGGTCCTTGCCGGCCATTTCGTAATCGACGCCGAGCGCGCACCAGCGCATCGCCCAGTCTGGCTTCCATTGCAGCTTGCAATGGCCCCCGGTCACCGGGGTTTCGAAACGCTCGTTGGTGTCCGGGTCGCGCCAGGCCACGAGCCCGCGCGCGACATCGATTTCTTCGAGCGGAACCTGCATCACAATGCCCGAACGCGGATGGATCGGCAGGAAAGGCGCATAGGAGGCCGCGCGTTCGGCTCGCAGCGATGGCAGCATGATCGTCTGCACCGCGTCATAGCGCGCCAGCATTTTCAACAAGGTCGCGTCGAAACGGCCGGACTGGTAATAATGCGTCGCCGATGCGAATTCATATTCGAAGCCGAAGGCGTCGAGGAAGGCGCGCAGCCGCGCGTTATTGTGTTCACCGAAGCTTGGATATTCGCCGAACGGGTCGGGAACCTGGGTCAGCGGCTTGCCGAGATGGGCGGCGACCAGCTCCTTGTTGGGGATATTGTCGGGGACTTTCCGCAGCCCGTCGAGATCGTCGGAAAAGGCGATGAGCCGCGTGGCGATCTTGCCTTCCGTCAACGTCTCGAAGGCATGGCGCACCATGGTGGTGCGCGCGACCTCGCCGAAAGTGCCGATATGGGGCAGGCCCGAGGGGCCGTAGCCGGTCTCGAACAAGACCTGTTTCTGGCCTGTGCGCTCCACCCTGGCGACGAGTTTCCTCGCCTCCTCGAACGGCCAGGCGCTGGCGTTGCGGGCGAATTGGGCGAGCTCGGACACGGTCTCGGGCATTTTTCTCGGGAAGCCTTCAAGTTCCGGGATTAAGGCGGCGCTGGGCTTTCTCTTATCTGTTGCGCGGCGCTGGCGAAAGGGCAAAAAAAATGCTGTAACTTGGGCCAAATGGGGGCGGAATTTGGCGCTGGTTTACAAAATTGTCGCGGCCAACGAATGGGCGCGCGCGAGCGAGAGAGGCCTGTTCGAAGGCTCGGCGGTCGACCGCGCCGACGGTTTCATCCATTTCTCGACGGCCGCCCAGGTCGCGGAGACGGCGGCGAAACATTTCGCCGGGCAGGACGATCTGCTGCTGATTGCGGTCGAGGAAAGAGACTGCGGCGAAAAGCTGGTATATGAAGCCTCGCGCGGCGGCGCCCTGTTTCCGCATCTTTATGCGCCTTTGCCGACGGCGCTGGCGAAATCTGCCCTTCCTCTCAAACGCCGCGGCGACGGCGCGCATGATTTTGCCGGATTGCTGGAATGATCGGATTTTTCGACTCCCTCGCTCTGCCCTTTCTCCATGCGTTGAAAGCCGAGCGCGCGCATGATCTGACGATCTTTTCGCTGGAGCGCATGCCTTTGCCGCCGCTGCCGGCGGACCACGACGCGCTCGGCCAGAACCTGTTCGGCCTCGATTTTCCCAATCCGGTCGGCATGGCGGCGGGCTTCGACAAGGACGCCCGCGTTCCCGACGCGCTGCTGCATCTTGGGTTCGGCTATACCGAAGTCGGCACGCTCACGCCGCGCCCGCAGCCCGGGAATCCGCAGCCGCGCCTGTTTCGCCTGCACGAAGATCGCGGCGTCATCAACCGCTTCGGCTTCAACAACGGCGGCCACGCCGCCGCCCATGAGCGGCTGGCGGCGCGCAGCGCGCGGGGCGGCGTGGTCGGCGTCAATATCGGCGCCAACAAGGACGCGTCTGACCGCGCCGCCGATTATGTCGCCGGGATCGAAGCCTTCGCCGACGTCGCGTCTTATTTCACCGTCAACATTTCCTCGCCCAACACCCCGGGCCTGCGCGACTTGCAACAGGCCGGCGCGCTCGACGACCTGCTCGCCCGCGTGCTCGACGCCCGCGACGCCATGGCCGTGTCGGAACCGCGCCGGCCGGTCCTGCTGAAGATCGCGCCCGATCTTTCCTTGACTGAACTTGACAATGTGGCGCGGGTCGCGCGCGCGCAAAAAATCGACGGCATGATCGTCTCGAACACCACGATTTCGCGGCCGGATTTTCTGCGCGACGAGGCGCGCAAGGAAACCGGCGGCCTGTCCGGCGCGCCGCTTTTCGCGCTCTCGACCCGCATGCTGGCGCAGACTTTTGTCCGCGTCGAAGGCCAGTTCCCGCTGATCGGGGTCGGCGGCGTCGATTCGCCGGAAGCCGCCTGGGCCAAGATCGAGGCCGGGGCGAGCCTGATCCAGCTTTATTCCGCGCTGGTCTATGAGGGGCTAGGCCTTGTCGCCCGCATCAAGCAGGGGTTGGTCGCACATCTGGGGGCGCGCCGGATGACGCGACTCGATCAGGCGGTGGGAAGCGCGGTCGACGACTGGCTTTGAACGCGCCTGGAGGTTTGAGAGAGCAGGATGATCGATTCCCGTCTTCGCGCGCCCGCTGTCGCCCGCAATCGCGACGCGATTGTCGACGTCCTGCGCCGGGTTTTGCCGGCCGATGGTCTGGTGCTGGAAATCGCCAGCGGCTCCGGCGAACACGCCGCGCATTTCGCCGCCGCCTTTCCCGATCTGGTCTTCCAGCCTTCCGACCCGGACCGACAAGCGCGGGCGAGCATCGACGCCTGGAGCGCCTTTAGCGACCTGAAAAACATCCGGCCGGCGCTGGCGCTGGACGCGGCGCGCGCGCCCTGGCCGCTCGCGCGGGCCGACGCGATCGTCTGCATCAACATGACCCATATCTCGCCCTTTTCGGCGACCGAGGGCCTTTTGCGGCAGGCCGGCGAGATTCTGCCCTCCGGGGCCCCGCTTTATCTCTACGGCCCCTATTTTCGCGAGGGCGTCGAGACGGCGGAAAGCAATCTCGCCTTCGACGCCTGGCTGCGGGACCAGAATTCGCAGTGGGGCCTGCGCGATCTCGGCGTGGTGGCCAGGCTCGCGGCTGAAAGCGGATTTTTGGCACCGCAAGTTGTTGAAATGCCATCTAATAATGTGAGCGCGATCTTTCGCCGGAGCTGAAAGCTCATGCCGCGTTCCGGCGCGAAGCCCGCGCCCGTCATGTATTCAGCCGCCGTGGTCGCTGGCCCCCGATGTTCGGCCGAAACAACCGAAAGGCGGCGTCATTTTTTAAGAAGCCAGGATTGCGGAAACCAGGCGGCTTTCGCCCCAAGAACAGCGAACTGAAACAACATTTTGCCAACAATGCGCCGCGTCGAGACGAGCTGAAGCGAAACGAGCGTCGGGGCACCGAAAAATAAGAAAATAAATGTGGTTTCTTAAATAACCGCGCCTATGCTGGTAAAATTATCATTTTATGTATTATATTCCGTTTGTTGGACGCTAGAGATGGAGGATGGGTATGTTCATTAAATCGAAATTGCTTCGCCAAAGCGCCTTGGCGGCTTCTCTTCTCTCGCTGCTTGGCGGGGCGGCGTTGGCGCAGACATCCACCGAGCCGACCATGCCGGAAACCACAATGAAAAAGCCGCAGCATCATCCGGCGGTGAGAGTGCATCACCGCCATCAGAAGCAAATGAAGCATCAAAAAACGATGGGCGCGAAGCCCGCGGCGCCGGCGCCTGACGCCGGCGGCGCGCCGGCGAAATAAAACGCGCTCGAGCGAAATCCGTTCACGCTGAATCGGGGTTTCGCTCTAACAGTGTCTTTCAACGCATACTCCTATCCAAAAAGTCTGCAGCTTTTTGGGATCATGCTATAGCCATAGCGCCGGCCGCGAAGGCCGGCGCGCCTCACGCGGGCATGCGCCGCGTCAGAGGCGTGGCGCGGGCGCGCTGGACATTGTCGACGAAAATGCGCGCGCTTTCCGGCCAGCTGTA
This sequence comes from Pseudomonadota bacterium, assembly GCA_021812505.1. The sequence goes on along the minus strand of JAKANG010000026.1, from coordinate 1,666 downwards.
GCGCGCGGCGCGCCGACGGCAATCGGCGCGCGAAAGGTTCAGCGCCGAGAGGCAGGCGAGGCGCAGATCGTCGCCGAGGACGCCGACGCGCGGGTCGTCGATCACGTCGATCGGGCCGGGAACCGGAAAAGCCGCGACCGGCGCGCCGCAGGCCAGCGCCTCGATCATCACATTGCCGAATGTGTCGGTGCGGCTGGGGAAGACGAAAACATCGGCCGCGGAATAATAAGGCGCCAGTTCCTCACGAGCCTTGACCCCGACGAAATGCGCGGCGGGAAAGCGGTGCTGGAGCAGGGGACGAGACGGCCCGTCGCCAACCACGATCTTGGAGCCCGGCAGGTCGAGGGCGAGAAAGGCCTCGATGTTCTTTTCCGGCGCGACCCGGCCGCAATAAAGGAAAAACGGGCGCGGCAGGTCTTTCAATTCGGGCGGCAGGTCGGCGACCGGGCGGAACAGGCTCTGGTCCACCCCGCGCGGCCACAGCATCGGTGGCGGAAAGCCGCGGGCGGTCAGCTCAATGGCGAGCGTTTGCGTCGCGACCATCAGGCCGGCGCTCGCCGCGTGGAACCGGCGCAGGGCCTCATAGGACCAGGCGGTAGGAATCGGCCAGCGCGCCTCGACATATTCGGGAAAGCGGGTGTGGTAGGAGGTGGTGAAGATTTCCCCCTGGCGCACGCACCAGAAGCGCGCCGCCACGCCGAGCGGTCCTTCGGTGGCGATGTGGACATGGTCGGGCCGATGGGCGCGGATCTTTTCGCCGACCGCTTTCGGACGGGTCAGGGCCAGCCGGATTTCCGGATAGGACGGCGCGGCTATGGTGGGGAAAAGATCCGGCGCGACCACAGCGAAATCATGGCCGAGTTCCTCGCCCGCCGCGATCAGGCTGGCGAGGGTGCCGGCCACGCCATTGACCTGGGGCCGCCAAGCGTCGGTGACGATGCAGATCCTCATGGGGTTTGCATAACAGCCGGATGCGACCGAAATTTAACAGCCGCGATCGGCGAGGGGGACGGGCGGAAGCTCAATTCTTTCCGCGCATGGTCAAAAGGCGCAGGGCGAGCCAGACCGGGACGACGATCGCCGCCCCGGCCATGACATAGGCGGCGATGTCGTGAAGCGCCTGGAAGCCCATATTCCAGAAACGCAGGACCATCAGCCTGAGGCTGTAGAAAATATCGGCTGGCCTGATGTCCAGCCAGACCAGGAAAAAGCCGACGATCAGCGAGAGGAACACCAGCCGCACCGCGACCGAAACCGGCCTGCCGCCGAGAAAGCGTTCGAGTTCGCCCGGTGCGGAACGGCGGGCGGCGGCGAGGTCGGCGGGGCGGGGTTCGAAGGGATGGCGCGCCGGGCCGTTCTGGTCGCTCATGATCGGGTCCTCGTCAATGGCCGCGCGGCGGGACAGGCGCCGCACGCCCTCAAGACAGGCTGCGCCGGCCTGGACGCCGGGACACAGCTGAAAATTAATCGCCCTGGGCGTCGGCGGACAGGTCGGTCATCGCCTCGATGCGCGCGGCCGCGATCACCGCCTGAGTCCGGCTTTCGACGCCGAGTTTCTGCAGAATGGCCGAGACATGGGCCTTGACGGTCGCTTCCGACACCGACAGCTCATAAGCGATCTGCTTGTTGAGCAGACCCTCGGACAGCATCATCAGCACGCGCGCCT
>JAKANG010000025.1 GCA_021812505.1 Pseudomonadota bacterium | reverse complement strand
TGCCGGGACTGAGCCTGTCGCTCGGCCAGATCGCGCTCGGCGTCATGGACCTGTGCAGCGCGGCCGGGGCGCTCTATGTCCTGCTGCCTAGCCACGAGGGTCTGGATTTCTTCACCTTCGCGGCGGTCTATGTCTTCGCCAGCCTTCTTGGCATCGTCAGCCATGCGCCGGGAGGCATCGGCGTGTTCGAGGCGACCATGCTGAAGGTCCTGCCGGCGCCCTCGCAGGAGGCCTTGCTCGCCTCGTTGCTGATGTTCCGCATTCTTTATTACGTCATACCCTTCGTTTTGGCTCTGGCGCTCCTGGGCGCCAATGAAGGCGGGCGCCGGTGGGACGCCCTGCGCGAGGAGATGAATCGCGCCCAAGCTGACCACGACTCCGATTGCGACAAGGGCGCCTGATCCGGGATGCGCCTGGATGAATGAAACATTCGACGCGGTGGCGACGGTCGTCGCCAGCCTGATCGACGCCATGCCGGAGCCGGTGCTGGTGATCGACCGCTCGGTTCGGCTGGTCGCCGCCAATCAGTCGGCGCGGGCGATGTTTCCTTTGATGAAGCTGAAGGCGCCGCTCGCCTCGACCCTGCGCGCGGTGGATCTGCATGACGCCATCGCCCGTGTCTTCGCCACCGGCGAGGCGGAGGACCTGTCCTGGCGCGACCGCGTCCCGGTCGAACGGCTGTTCCAGGTCCATGTCGCGGCCTTTTACTCGGACGAAGCCCGTTTCGTGGCGCTCCATTTGCATGATGCGACCGAATCGCGGCGTCTCGAACAGGCGCGGGTCGATTTCGTCGCCAACGCCAGCCATGAACTGCGCACGCCGCTCGCCTCGCTGCTTGGCTTCATCGAGACCCTCCAGGGGCCGGCGCGCGGCGACGCTGCGGCTCGCGAGCGTTTCCTTTCGATCATGCTTGAGCAGGCCCGCCGCATGGCGCGGCTGGTGGACGACCTGCTGTCGCTGTCGCGGATCGAACAGAGCCTCCACGTCCAGCCCCGCGCCTCGGTCGATCTCGCCTCGATCGCCCGGCATGTTCGCGACGCCCTGACGCCGATGGCGGAGGAAAATCGGATCAGGCTCGAACTTGAAACCCGGGAGACGATTGTGCGCGGCGACCGCGACGAATTGCTGCGGGTCGCCGAAAATCTGGTGGAAAACGCCATCAAGTACAGCGCTCCGGAGGTCAATCAGCCCGAGCGCCGGGTCTGGGTCGAAGTCGGCGCTCGCGAGGGCATGGGGTTTCTTTCGGTGCGTGATGAGGGGCCGGGCATAGCGCCGGAAAACATTCCCCGCCTGACCGAGCGCTTTTACCGGGTCGATGTCGGCCAGAGCCGCGCCAAGGGCGGCACCGGTCTCGGCCTCGCCCTGGTCAAGCACATTCTCGCCCGCCATCGCGGTCGTCTCAACATTCAGGCGTCGCCGGGGCGCGGGGCGGTTTTCACCGCCTGCGTTCCGCTCGAAGCGAAATGAGGGCGGCGCAAAAAAATTCCTCGTGCTTACAAAGCGCAATCCGGCGCAACGGCATGTCGCCGCAGCCGGAGTTCGCCGACGTCACGCAACTGTCATCTGAGCGTCGTAGAGCAGCGGCGCGCTTCAGCGCAGGGCGGCGCCGCTCCCGACGCGCTCGCCCCCAATCGACCTCAAAAAGAGGATTGGCATGTCGAACTTCCTGCGCTCCGCTCTCGCCGCCGCCGCCGCTTTCGGCGTCGCAACCTCCGCTCTCGCCGCCGATATTTCGGGCGCGGGCGCGACCTTTCCCTATCCCGTTTATTCGAAATGGGCCGACACCTACAAGAAGGAAACCGGCAACGGCCTGAATTACCAGTCGATCGGCTCCGGCGGCGGCATCAAGCAGATCGAGGCCCGCACCGTGACCTTCGGCGCCAGCGACGCGCCGCTCAAGGCCGCGGATCTGGACAAGAAAGGCCTCGCGCAATGGCCGATGGTGATGGGCGGCATCGTGCCGGTGGTCAATGTCCAAGGCGTCAAGGCCGGACAACTCGCCGTCGACGGCCCGACCCTGGCGAAAATCTACCTCGGCGAGATCACCAAATGGAACGATCCCGCCCTCGCCAAGCTCAACCCCGCCGTGAAGCTGCCGGACGCCGCGATCGCCGTGGTCCATCGCTCCGACGGTTCGGGCACGACTTTCAACTTCACGAATTACCTCGTCAAGGTCTCTCCGGATTGGGCCTCCAAGGTCGGTTCGGCGGTTTCGGTCGAATGGCCGGTCGGCCTCGGGGCCAAGGGCAATGAAGGCGTCTCGAACACCGTGGGCGTCACCGCCAATTCGATCGGCTATGTCGAATATGCCTACGCCATCGAAAACAAGATGACCTATACGGATATGGTCAATCATGACGGCAAGCGGGTCAAGCCGGAGACGGCTACCTTCCAGTCCGCCGCCGCCAACGCTGACTGGAGCCATGCGCCAGGCTTCTATCAGATCCTGACCGACCAGCCGGGCGCGAAATCATGGCCGATCACTGCGGCGACCTTCATCCTGATGCCGAAGAAGGTTCCGGACGCCGCCGCCGCCGCCGAAGCCCTGAAGTTCTTCGACTGGGCGTTCACGAAAGGCGGCAAACAGGCCGAGGCGCTTGACTATATTCCCATGCCGGCCAATGTCGTCTCCCTGATCAGGAAGACCTGGGCGAATGATATCAAGGACACCAACGGTAAGCCGGTCTATCAAGCGAAATAGTCGCCGGATGGCGCGCCGGGGGCTTCGGCCTCCGGCGGGTCCCGGATTGGAGGATCGCAAATGTCGGAGGCGACCTTGAGTTCCGTGGCCGGATCGGCGGTGGTCAACGCAGGTCGCCAAAAGGCTCTTCGCCGTTTCGAGATCGGCGACCGGATCTTTCGCGTCGCGACGCGATCCTCGGCCATTGCGGTCCTGGTTCTGCTTGGCGGCGTCATCGTCTCGCTGGTTCAGGGCGCATCGCCGGCGCTGAGCAAATTCGGCTTCGGCTTCCTGATTTCGGACGCCTGGAATCCGGTCACCGAGAAATTCGGCGCCGCGCCCGCGATTTACGGCACGCTGGTCACCTCCTTCATCGCGCTTCTTATCGCCGCGCCGGTCGGCTTCGGCATCGCTGTTTTCTTGACCGAACTTTGTCCTTACAAGTTGCGCCGCCCGATCGGCATAGCGGTCGAGCTGCTCGCCGGCATTCCCTCGATCATCTACGGCATCTGGGGCATGTTCGTTCTCGCGCCCTTCCTGCAGGCCCATGTCCAGCCGGCGCTGATCGCGACTTTCGCCGATGTTCCGGGGCTGAACCGGCTGTTCGCCGGCCCGCCTTACGGCATCGGCGTGCTCACCGCGAGCTTCATCCTGGCCATCATGATCCTGCCGCTGATCTCCTCGATCTCGCGCGACGTGTTCGACACCGTTCCGCACGTGCTCAAGGAGGCGGCTTTCGGCATCGGCTGCACCCGCTGGGAGGTGATCCGCTCCATCGTCGCGCCCTATGCCGGCGTCGGCCTCGTCGGCGGGGTGATGCTGGCGCTCGGCCGGGCGCTCGGCGAAACCATGGCGGTGACCTTCGTGATCGGCAACGCCCACAAGATCCATGCCTCGATCCTCGGTCCCGGCACGACGATCTCCGCGACCATCGCCAATGAATTCACCGAGGCCGACGGCGCGATCTACACCTCCTCGCTGATCGCGCTCGGCCTGCTGCTTTTCCTCATCACCTTCATCGTCCTCGCCATTTCGCGTCTGATGCTGATGCGTCTCGAAGGGAAGGGAGCGCGCTGAAATGTCTCGCCTGCAAGCGTCGCGCAAGGCGCGCAGCGCCATCGTCATGGGCCTCTGCTATGCTTCGGCGGGTCTTGGCTTGCTCGCTCTGGCCTTGATTCTCGGTACTCTGGTGTGGAACGGCTTTTCCGGCTTCTCGCTTTCGGTCTTCACCCGGATGACGCCGCCGCCGGGCTCGGCGGGCGGATTGCTCAACGCCATCGCCGGCTCGCTGATCATGACCTTTTTCGGCGTGCTGATCGGCGCGCCGCTCGGCGTGTTCGCCGGCACCTATATGGCCGAATATGGCCGCGACACCCACCTGACGACCGTGGTGCGGTTCATCAACGACGTGCTGCTCTCGGCGCCGTCGATCGTCATCGGCCTGTTCGTCTATGAAATCGCCGTGGTTCCGATGGGCCATTTCTCGGCCATCGCCGGCTCCATCGCGCTCGCGCTGCTGGTCGTGCCGGTGGTGGTGCGCACGACCGAGGACATGCTGAATCTGGTCCCGGGAACGCTGCGCGAGGCGGCGACCGCCTTGGGCCTGCCGCGCGCCATGGTCATCCGCCATGTCGCCTACAAGGCGGCGCGCTCGGGGCTCATCACCGGCCTGCTGCTCGCGATCGCGCGCATCTCGGGCGAGACGGCGCCGCTCCTGTTCACCTCGCTCAACAACCAGTTCTGGAGCAGTAACCTCAACGCGCCGATGGCCAGCCTTCCGGCGGTGATTTTCCAGTTCGCCATGTCGCCCTACAAGGAATGGCAGGCTTTGGCCTGGGTGGGCGCGCTCCTGATCACTTTCGCCGTTCTGACGCTCTCGATCGCCGCCCGCGTGCTCGGCTCGCAAAGGACCAGCCAATGACCGACTCCGCCGTTCAGGACGTTGCCGCGCCCAGCGCAAAGCTCGCGGAAAAGATGAGCGTCAGGAGTCTCGACTTCTATTACGGCGACCACAGGGCGCTGAAGTCGGTGAACGTCAAGTTCTACGCCAATCAGGTCACGGCTCTGATCGGTCCGTCGGGCTGCGGCAAGTCCACTTTGCTGCGCGTGCTCAACCGCATGTACGACCTCTACCCGCGCCAGCGCGCGGAGGGCGAGGTGCTGCTCGACGGCGAAAACATTCTCGACCCGAAACTCGACCTGAACTCGCTGCGCGCCCGCGTCGGCATGGTGTTCCAGAAGCCGACGCCTTTTCCGATGTCGATTTACGAGAATATCGCTTTCGGCGTCCGGCTTTACGAGAAGCTGGGCAGGGCCGACATGGACGAGCGCGTGGAGGCGGCCCTGCGTGGCGCGGCGCTGTGGGACGAGGTCAAGGACAAGCTCACCACCTCCGGATTGAGCCTGTCCGGCGGTCAGCAGCAGCGCCTGTGCATCGCGCGCACGATCGCGATTAAGCCGGAAATGATCCTGTTCGACGAGCCGGCTTCCGCGCTCGACCCAATCTCGACCGCCAAAATCGAGGAACTGATCGACGAATTGCGCGCCGACTACACCATCGCCATCGTCACCCACAACATGCAGCAGGCGGTGCGCGTCTCCCAATTCACGGCCTTCATGTATCTCGGCGAACTGGTCGAATTCGACCAGACGGACAGGATCTTCACCGCGCCGCGGGAACGGCGCACTCAGGACTATATCACCGGCCGTTTCGGCTGATCCGGAACTTCGCGAAAACAGGTCACTGACAATGGTCGATCATACTGTCCGCTCCTTCGACGCCGATCTCGAAACGCTCGACCGCCACATTTCGGAAATGGGCGGCATAGCCGAAAAAATGCTGTCCGACGCCATGGACGCTTTGGCGACCATGAACGCTGAACTCGCGCATCGCGTGGTCGAGACCGATCTGCGCCTCGATCACCTTCAGCGGACGGTCGAGGATCTCGCGGTGCGCACTCTGGCGCGGCGTCAGCCTGTGGCGGTCGATCTGCGCGACGTCGTCGGCGTGATGCGCATCGCCGCCGATCTCGAGCGTATCGGCGACCAGGCCAAGAATATCGCCAAGCGCACCACCAAGATCGCTGGCGAGCCCCGTCTGTCGCGGGCGGTGATCGGTCTCAAGTCGATGCATGAGGTGGCGGCAAACCAGCTCAAGGACGTGCTCGACGCCTATGCCCAGCGCGACGCCAGCGCGGCGCGCGCCGTCTGGGCGCGCGACGCCGAACTCGACGCGCTCGAGGATTCGGTTTTCCGCGATCTCCTGACCTTCATGATGGAAGATCCGCGCAACATCACCTTCTGCACCCATCTGCTGTTCTGCTCGAAGAATCTGGAGCGGGTCGGCGATCACGCCACCAATATCGCCGAGACGGTCGTCTATATCGTCACCGGCGAGAATCTCTCGGGCGAGGATCGCCCGCGCGGCCCCGAGGCCGCGGCTTTGCCGTGAAATCCAAGGAGCCCGCTGCTCTCATGAACGAACCGCGCGCCTCTGTCATTGGAGCCGCATCCCCCGGTGGGGCTCCGCGCATCCTGGTCGTCGAGGACGAAGCCGCCCTCGGCCTGCTGCTGGCCTATAACCTCGAATCCGAAGGCTATGTCGTCGAGCGCGTCGAGCGCGGCGACGAAGCCGAATTGCGGCTCGAAGAATCCCCGCCCGACCTCGTCATCCTTGACTGGATGCTGCCGGGCGTTTCGGGCCTCGAAATCTGCCGCCGCCTGCGGGCCCGGGAGACGACGCGTACGCTCCCTGTCATCATGCTGACGGCGCGCGGCGAAGAGGGCGAGCGCGTGCGCGGGCTCTCGGTCGGCGCCGACGATTATGTGGTCAAGCCGTTTTCCGTGCCCGAGCTGATGGCGCGCGTGCGCGCGCTGTTGCGGCGCGCCCGCCCGGAGCGCGTCGCGGTGCGACTGAGCGCCGGCGAACTGGAGCTCGATCGCGAAACCCGCCGCGTCCGGCGCGCGGGCCGCGAAATCCACCTCGGCCCGACCGAATTCCGCTTGCTCGAATATCTGATGGAAAAGCCGGGCCGGGTTTTTTCGCGCGCGCAATTGCTCGACAGCGTCTGGGGACTATCGGCCGACATCGACGAGCGTACGGTCGACGTTCATATCGGCCGACTGCGGAAAGCGCTGGCGAATGACAACGAAAATGACCCGATCCGCACCGTGCGCGGCTCGGGCTATTCCTTCGACGAGACTTTTGGGCGGGGCTGACTTTCGCTTGGCCTGGGCGACTCGGCCGAAGAGGCCTCGCCACGCGGCCTGGACGGCCTCGCCCGGGCGCGAAACGGCCGATTCGAAACGCCGCGGCGTCTCCCCCGGCGACGCTTGAGTTTGAAGCGGCGGCGCCGACGCGAGCTGATCGTAAATTTCGTCGTAGATGACAGTGGCTTAGTCGATTGCGACTGATTGAAGGCGCGCCTGCGTCTGGAGAGTATTTTGCAAGTGTTCCCCCTTGCGGACGCCAATCGCAACTTGAAAAATATGTCCAAGGGTCGAAACAAAGCCAACCGCGTTGCGTTGGGGCTTCGAAATTCCGGTACCGGAAAGGAGACGCGTCATGCTTCGCAATGCTCTTGGAATGCCGCCCTGTTGTTGTCGCCTCGACCGCCGCGATGTGGTGGCCGGCGGAGCCTTGACGGCTCTGCTGGCGGTCGTCGCCGGCGGGATGCGGCCCGCGCGAGGGCAAACGCTTGCGGCCGCGCCGCCGGAAGTGGACCAGCTTGCGTTGCGACTGCTGGTGGATTCGTACCAGTTCGCCGTGACCCCGGGCCATAAGGCCGTCGGCCCGGTGCAGATCGAACAGTTCGGCTGGGGAATCGAGCCCGACCGTCCGCCGGGACCGACACTGGTCAGCGAATTTGGACTGGCCATGCACGCCGAGTCGACGCGCGGCGTGGAAAAACGCAACATCCTGATCGATTTCGCGTTCACGCCCTACGCGTTGAACAACAACGCCAGCCTGATCGGACTCGATCCCGCCGTGTTGGACGCCATGGTCCTGAGCCACGGACATTACGACCATTTCGGCGGCATGGCCGGTTTTCTTGAAAAGCACGGCGCCTCCTTGAAGCCGGGACTGCCGCTCTATGTCGGCGGAGAAGAGGCGTTTTGCGCCCGCACGTGGACGGGACCGCCGGTCAAAGGCGATTTCGGGGCGATCGACCGGGGCGCGCTTGAGGCCGCCAAGGTCAGGGTGACCTACGCGGACGGTCCGTCGATCGTCGCCGATCATGGTTTCACCACCGGACAGATCGGCCAGAAAAGCTTTGAGAAGCTTCTCTCGCCGAGCGTGATGAAAATCGGCGTCGCCCGAGGCTTCGGCTGCTTTGCCGAGAGACTTCCGGTCGACGAGCGCGCGCTGACCGCGACGCCGGATCAGTTCCGACACGAGATCGCAACCGCCTACAACGTCAAGGGACGCGGCCTGGTCGTTCTGACCTCCTGTAGTCATCGCGGCGTGGTCAATGCGGTGAAACAGGCGCAGGCGGTCTCGGGCGTCGCCAAGATTCATGCCGTCGTCGGCGGCTTCCATCTCGCGCCGTACCAGGAGGATTATGTCCGACGGACGATTGCGGCGTTGAAGGAAATAGACGTCGATTATGTCGTTCCGCTCCATTGCACGGGCGAAATGTTCTACGACATCGCGCGCACGGAAATGCCGGGCAAGGTCCTGCGCGGCTTCACGGGCACGCGGCTGATTTTCGGCGGGTGACAGTGGGGACAGGTCGAATCCAGCCGGCCGCCGGCGGGAGCCAGGGTTTGTCCATTTTTTGCCGACGCCGCCCGGTTGACGGCGCGCCGGGGCATGCGAGTCGGCGCCGCGACGCGTTACAACGTGATGTTTTGATCGGAGGGCGCGCCGATCGCCGGACAGCGCCGGGAAATTCGGGCTTCGATTTCGCGTGGGCATGGCGCCATGGCCCTGCGCGCGCTTTTCTTTTCGTAGCGCGACCGGCGCCCGCGCCCCGTCAGGACGATCCATCCTCGTCTGACAGGCGCCGGATTTTCATCGTTCGCTGGTTGCCGCGAAAAACCCGGCGCCGGGGGGCGGCGCCGGGTTTTCGCGAAGGGCGAGGGGGAGGAGTCGATGTCCGCGTCATTTGGGGGACTGGACGTTTCGCGGTCGGACGTTTTGCCTCCTTGGCGACAATCCAGTTTTGCCTTCGACCGGAGCGGGCGAACCTGCTTCGGCCGCGTGCTGACGGGCTGGCCCCTCGCCTTCGCCCTTC
>JAKANG010000024.1 GCA_021812505.1 Pseudomonadota bacterium | reverse complement strand
GGCGTCCGAAGACAACGCCGCCGACGAGAGCGAGACGGTCGCCGTCGCGGCCGTCGAAGCCGCGCCGGCGACCGAAGGGGCCGAGCCTGCGCCCGAATTCGTCGCCGAGACGCCGGTCGCTGAAACGCCGGCCGTTCCCGTGGCCTTCGAGGCCGCGCCGTCGTGGCTGCCCGAGGATCGGGAGCTGGCGAGCGATCCGGAAGGCTTCGTCGTCGTCGAGACGGGCGAAGAAGCCGCGCCGGCGGCTGTCCCGGTCGAAGCGGGGAGCGCGCCTGTCGCGGAAGGACCGGCCGCCCCGGCTGGCGCCGTCGAGGACGAAGAGGCGCAGGCCCGCGAATTCCTGCATCGCGAGCAGAATGGCGGCGCCGCCTCCGGCCCTGAAGGCGAGCATGGCGAACACGGCGAGCATGAGGACGAGGACCTCGTCGAGCAGCTCGGCGGCGACGCCATGGACGAGACGCATTACCGCGCGCCCCGCCTGCGCCGCCAGTACAAGATCCAGGAAGTCATCAAGCGCCGGCAGGTGCTGCTGATTCAGGTCGTCAAGGAGGAGCGCGGCAACAAGGGCGCGGCCCTGACCACCTATCTGTCGCTCGCCGGACGTTACTCCGTCCTGATGCCGAACACGGCGCGCGGCGGCGGCATTTCGCGCAAGATCACCGACGCCAACGACCGCAAGCGCCTGAAGGAGATCGCCCAGGATCTCGAAGTGCCGGAAGGGATGGGCGTCATCCTGCGCACGGCGGGCGCGTCCCGCACCAAGCAGGAGATCCAGCGCGACTTCGAATATCTGCTGCGCATGTGGGAGCAGGTTCGCGCGCTGACCTTGTCCTCCAGCGCCCCGGCGCTCGTTTATGAGGAGGGCTCGCTGATCAAGCGCGCGATCCGCGATCTCTACAACAAGGATATCGACGAGGTCGTCGTCGCCGGCGAGAATGGTTATCGCGAGGCGCGCGATTTCATGCGCCTGCTGATGCCGTCGCATGTCAAGAACGTGCATTACTACCGCGACCCCCAGCCGATCTTCGCGAAATGGGGCGCGGAATCCCAGCTCGACGCCTTGTTCCACAATCAGGTGACGCTGAAGTCCGGCGGCTATCTGGTCATCAACCAGACCGAGGCGCTGGTCGCGATCGACGTCAACTCAGGCCGTTCGACCCGCGAGCACAATATCGAGGATACGGCGCTCCGCACCAATCTCGAGGCCGCCGACGAAGTCGCGCGCCAGCTTCGCCTGCGCGATCTGGCCGGTCTGATCGTCGTCGATTTCATTGATATGGAGGAGAGCCGGAACAATCGCGCCGTCGAGCGCCGGCTGAAGGAGGCGCTCAAGGATGATCGCGCCCGCATTCAGGTCGGCCGGATTTCTCATTTCGGCCTGCTCGAAATGTCGCGCCAGCGCATCCGCACCGGCGTGCTCGAAGGCTCATCCGTGGTCTGCCCGCATTGCGCCGGCGCCGGCACGGTGCGCTCGACGGCCTCGGTCGCCGTCCATGTGATGCGCGTCCTCGAAGACGCTCTGATCAAGAGCGCGTCGCACGACATCATCGTGCGCACCCGCACCGACATCGCCCTCTATATCCTCAACCACAAGCGCTCGCTGCTGCGCCTGATCGAGGAGCGCTTCGGCGTCTCCGTGACGATCGCCGCCGACGACTCGCTCACCGGCGGGGCCTATCACGCCCTGGAGCGCGGCGAGCCCGCGGCGGGTCCGTCCGATCCGTTGCGCCGTTTCGATCCGCGCCGTCCGATCGAGGACATCGAGCCGATCGGCGACGCCGAGCTTGAAGCGGAATATGAGGAAGAGGCGGAAATCGAGGCCGCCGAGGAGGGCGAAGGCAAGGACGAGCGCGCCGATAGCGAGACGCGCAAGCGCCGCCGCCGCCGCCGCGGCCGGGGCCGTGGCTTCGATCGCGAGTCGGCGGGCGTGGACGCCGATGCGCCGCAGCCTTCCGACGAGGGACTGGAGACCGTGGCCGAAATCGCTGGCGACCTGATGGCGCCCGCCTCCGAACCGGAGTCGGGAGAGGAAGGCGCGCGCGAGGGCGGCGAGGAGCGTCGGCGTGGACGCGGAAACTGGCGGCGGCGCAATCGCAGCCGAACCGGCGCCGAAACGGTCGAATTCGCCGGCGATTGGCGCCAGAGCGACGAAACGGGCGAGGACGCCGGGAACGCCGCCGAGGCGGCGGAGGGCGGCGACGCGCTCGTCGAAACCTTGGTCGACGCCCCGGTGTTCGCCCCGCTTCCGGCATGGGCGGCCGAGACGGAGACGGCGGCCGTGAACAACGTGGTTTCGGCGTCGGAACCGACGCCCCAGGCCGAGGCGCCGCAGGCGCCTGTTGCGGAAACCAAGGTCGAAGAGCCCGCCACGCCGAAGCCTGTCGCGGCCGCGCCCGAACCTGTTCCCGAGCCGGCGCCGAGCCAGCCGGAGTTGCCCGTCATCACCGAGGCCGACCCGAACAAGCCGAAGCGTTCGGGCTGGTGGGCCAAGGCCAAGGCCAATCTCACCGGGCGTTGAGCGCCGTCATAGGGAAATCAAGGAAACCGCGCCGCTCCGGCGCGGTTTTTTGTTCAGTCGATGCGCCGGTTCAGCGTCTTGACCGCCAGTTCCGTCCGGCTGCGGGCGTTCAGCTTTTCGAGAATACGGCTGACGTAATTCTTGACGGTGCCTTCCGCCAGCCCGAGCTTGGTGGCGATCTCCCTGTTGCCCTTGCCGACGACAATCAGCTGGAGGATGTCGTTTTCCCGCTCGGTCAGGGCTTCTTCCTGCCCGTTCCGGCCGCCTCCGTCGAGGCGCGGCGCGCCGCGCACGCGTCGGAATTCGTCGAGCAATTTGCGCGCGATATCGGGCGCGAGGCGGGACTGGCCGCGCGACACCGCCCGAATCGTGTCGAGGATTTCGCCTTCTTCGGCGTCCTTCAGGAGATAGGCTTGGGCGCCGGCGCAGATCGAATCGAAGATCAGGTCGTCGCTGTCATAGGTGGTCAGGATGATCACTTGGGCGTCGGGGCAATCGCGCACGATTTGGCGGGTTGCGGCGATGCCGTTCAGGCGCGGCATCTGGATGTCGAGCAGCACGACATCCGGCAAGTAACGGCGCGCCGCCTGGACGGCTTCCACGCCATCGGCGGCTTGGGCGACTATTTCCAAATCAGGCTCGAGCGCGAGCATGGACGCGAAGGCGCGCCGGATCAGCGGTTGGTCCTCGGCGATGAGAATACGTATGCGTTCAACCGGGTTCAAGGAAATACCTCCGCCGCGAAAAGCGCGGCGCTCGATCATCCTGCTCGAATAGACCAAACCGGCTTCGCCAAAAGGCCGCATGCGAACATTTCGGTCAGGCGGCGTCCGGTCAGCCGGAAAATTTTGCCGGTGAGGGCCTGCAAGGTTGGGCGGCCCGGGCGAAAGAGGTCGAGCGAGTGGGGACGGCGTCCTCCCGCCGAAGAAGCCTCATTCCCAAGGACCTGCGGATCGGATTGGGCAGGCGGATGAAAATCGAGCAGCATCATCTTGCGACAATCAATTCGAAGTATTTCAACAAATATTGTAACGGTTTTTATTTTATAATGCAATTTCATGTAGAAACAACAAGTTGGTTCGTTTTCAGCAAATTCTATGCTTGCCGGCGGCGGATGAACGGGCCTGTTTTGATCAGATTGTACGAATAAACAGCCACGAGCTTATTAACGCTCATGGCTGAATTGTGTTTTTATTGCGCCGCGCCTGCGTGCAACCGGCGCGGCGGTCGCGCCCGCCCGGATCGGCGTCGATCCGGGCGAAGCCGAAAATGGAGCGCGAGCAGGCGAGGACGAGGTCCGAACCTGGCCTGTTCGACGGTCGCGAACGCATCCTCCCTCCGCTTCAGGCCGGGTCTTCGTCGCGATCCCGACGCTGTGCTTCGCCGACGGCGACCGCCGTCATGTTGACGACGCCGCGCGCGGTGATCGAGGGCGTCATGATATGGGCAGGCTTGGCGACGCCGAGCAAGATCGGCCCGACGGGCAGGGCGTCGGTCATGGTCTTGGTCATCTGATAGGCGATGCTGGCGGAAGCGAGATCGGGCATGATCAGAACATTGGCCTCGCCCTTGAGGCGCGAATTCGGCAGGACGAGGTTGCGCACGTCCTGGGACAAGGCGGTGTCGGCCTGCATTTCGCCGTCCACTTCGAGATCGGGCGCGCTTTGCCGGATGATTTCCATGGCTTCGCGCATCTTGGCGGCGACCGGCGAAAAACTGTCCGAGCCGAAATCGGAATGCGAAAGCAATGCGATCTTCGGCGTGACGCCGAAGCGGCGGACGTGGACCGAGCAGAGCAGGGCGGTTTCCGCGATCTCGGCGGCGGTCGGGTTGCGCCGCACATGGGTGTCGGCCATGAAGAACGCGCCCTTGCTGGAAATCAGCAGGCTCATCGACGAATAGTCGGTCACGCCCGGCGCCAGGCCAATGATGTCCTTGAGATAGGACAGGCGCGCGCCGAAGCGTCCTTCGAGGCCGCACAGCAGGGCGTCGGCATCGCCGCGGACGAGCGCCAGCGCGCCGATGACTGTTGCGTTGGTGCGCACCAGCGTGCGCGCCGTGCTGGGGTTGATGCCGCGCCGCCCGGCGACATGGAGCAGCGTGGCGACATAATCGTGATAACGCGGGTCGTCCTGGGGGTCGATCAGCTCGAAATCGCGGTCGGGCGCGATCAACAGGCCGAAACTTTTCAGGCGCTTTTCGACGACGCTGCGCCGGCCGATCAGGATCGGCTTGGCGATGCCTTCCTCGATGACGGATTGGACCGCGCGGAGCACGCGCTCGTCCTCGCCCTCGCTATAGACGACCCGTTTGGGATTGGCCTTGGCCGCCTGCATCAGCGGCTTCATGATGAAGCCGGAGCGATAGACGGTGCGCTCCAGCTTTTCCTGATAGGCGTCGAAATCCGCGATCGGCTTGCGCGCGACGCCGCTCGCCATAGCGGCGCGGGCGACCGCGGGCGCGATGCGCAGGATCAGGCGCGGATCGAAAGGCGAGGGAATGAGCGAATCCTTGCCATAGACCGGGGCGACGCCGCCATAGGCGCGGGCCACGACGTCCGACGGCGTTTCGCGCGCGAGGCTGGAAATGGCCTCGACCGCGGCGAGCTTCATCGCCTCGTTGATCGTCGTCGCGTGGACGTCCAGCGCGCCGCGGAAGATATAGGGGAAGCAGAGGACGTTGTTGACCTGGTTCGGATAGTCCGAGCGGCCGGTGCAGAGCATGGCGTCGGGGCGGACGGCGAGCGCTTCCTCGGGCATGATTTCAGGAATGGGATTGGCGAGCGCGAGGATGAGCGGCGTCGGCGCCATGGTCTTGACCATCTCGGGCTTCAGCACGCCGCCGGCGGAAAGGCCGAGGAAGACGTCGGCGTCGGGAATGATCTCGGCGAGCGTGCGCGCCGACGTTTCCTGGGCGAAGGTCTCCTTGATCGGGTCCATAAGCCTGTTGCGGCCCTTGTAGACGACGCCCTCGAGGTCCGAGACGAAGATGTTTTCCCGACGCGCGCCGAGGGCGACGAGCAATTCGAGACAGGCGAGCGCGGCCGCGCCTGCGCCGGAAGCGACGATCTTGGCCTGCGACATCTTCTTGCCGGCGAGGTCGAGGCCGTTGCGCACGGCGGCGCCGACGATGATCGCTGTGCCGTGCTGGTCGTCATGGAAGACCGGGATCGACATGCGCTCGCGCAGGCGTTTCTCGACCTCGAAACATTCTGGCGCCTTGATGTCTTCGAGATTGATCCCGCCGAAGGTCGGCTCCAGCGCGGCGATCGCGTCCACGAGCTTTTCGACATCGCGCCCGGCGATTTCGATGTCGAAAACGTCGATGCCGGCGAATTTCTTGAACAGGACGGCCTTGCCTTCCATGACCGGCTTGGCGGCGAGCGGGCCGATGTCGCCGAGGCCGAGCACGGCGGTGCCATTGGTCACGACGGCGACGAGATTCTGGCGGATCGTGTATTCAGCGGCCTTACCGGGGTCGGAGGCGATTTCGAGACACGGGGCGGCGACGCCCGGCGAATAGGCGAGCGCGAGGTCGCGCTGGTTGCCAAGCGGCTTGGTCGCACGGATCTCCATTTTTCCCGGTCGCGGATGGGCGTGGTAGACCAGCGCGCCGGATTGAAGATCGGACGAAATGCGTTCAGACATCACGAGCCCCCTGAGGCCATATTCGGCCGGCGCGCATCTGGGGCGCGATCCGGCGACGAGGAAAAATCACATTGAAGCGGAGCGGGCGTCGCCGTCCGCTCAGAGCCGGCTTCCGGGCGCGGTTTCGGCGGCGCCCGGCGCGGCGGACGATCCCGACACGTCCAGCTTGTTCAGAAAGGCGGTCGGATCGGCGATATGGGCGAATTCGCTCACCTTGAGCGGGCCGTCCTTGCCCTTGATCCGCAATGTCAGCGTTTTCGGATCGACGATGAAATGCTCGAGTTCCTGGGCGACGACGGCGACGGCCTGGGCGCCCGAGAACAAAAGCGGCGCCTGCGCCACGATCGCCCGCCATTCGCCCTTCACGGCTCCGGGCGTCTTGCCCTGGCTGAGGGAGACGGCGGCGACGATCTTGTCAAACAGGCCGGCGTTCGACACGTCGATCTGGGCCCAGTCGAGAGAGGAGGCGAGCACGGCCTTTTCGCGCACGGCCCTTTCGCCCCGGAAGGCGCTCACGTCGAGCCCCGACAACTGGCCGCTCAAGCCGACCCGGCCGATCTTCTGGATGTCGATTGTATAAGTCTGCAGCGCATAGATCTTCCTGGCCGGATCATAGGCGCCCGCCATCTTGAAATCGGCGTCGAGTTCCGGGTAGCCGAACGCCGCGAGCGTCGCGCCACCGCGCGATTGCGGCGGCAATTTCAGGGAAATGCCGGTGAAGGAGGCCGATCCGTCGAGCGGGGCGCCGTCCGGCGTGAAATTCTGGTCGATCGTCGACAGGCCGACATGGAGCACGATGCGGTTGCCGCCCGGCGCGCCGGCGGGAGTGGCCTTGTCGACCGCCGAAATCCCGCCGCCCTGCCAGACGAGATGCGAAAAGCGGAAGGCGGCGACGCCGGGATCGGTCGTCGCCAGCGCCGCCGCGAGGCCGGGCATGGAGACATGTTCGACCCTGAGCGCGTCGAGATGAAGAGTCGAATCGCCGGCGTCATCGGGCAGGACGCCGTCGGCCGAGGCGATGGCGAGGGATTGGGCCCCGCCCTGGGCGATGGTCTCGGCGACGATGTCCTTGACGGTGAAATGGTCGCCGTTGGCGGCCTCGATCACCGTCTCGGGGATCCGGACTTCGCTGGCGGTCATGCGTCCGAGCAAGGCCCCTGCGTCCTCGCGCGACAGGGCGCCGGTGAACAGGCTGGTCGCCTCTGCCTCGGTCAGGTTGCAGTCCTTCAGCGAGAGGTTCTTGAAGGTGACCTTGCCGCCATCCGCGCTGTTGAGCACGGCCTGGCTGATGGCGATATCGCCGGCTGTGGCCGGCGTCGCGGCGAGAGCGAAGCCCGCCAGGAACAAGGCGGCGCGAAAAAAGGGCGGCATGGCGTGACTCCAGGACGCGGCAGTTTCGTCGGATTCGACGGATTTGCCAAGCGATTGCGACGGTCGGCGGCTTGCGACATATGGCGGAGGGCTCGTGTCAAAATTCGGACGGAACATTGGAAATCTCGCCGAAGCCGATTAACCTGTACGAAGCAGAACAGTTTGGAGCTTGGGAATGTTGGATGTGGAGGTCGTCACGCGCGAGCAGGTCAAGGCAGGGTTGGCGGAGGGCTCGATCGCGCTGATCGACGTTCGCGAACCTCATGAATTTGCGGCGGGTCATATTCCGGGCGCGACGACGATGCCGTTGTCGCGATTCGATCCCTCGCAACTGCCGCGCGACCCTGGCAAGCGCATCGTCTTCTGTTGCCGCTCCGGGCGTCGGACGCTCCAGGCCATTGAAATGGCGCGCATGATGGGCCGCAGCGACGCCTGCGCCCATTACGCGGGTTCGATGCTGGATTGGGTCGGCTCCGGCGAGCCTGTCGAGCTCTGAGGCGTTATCGCCTTCAGCCGCGCGCGGCGGCCTTTTCCGAAAGGGGCGGCTCGGGCAAAGGCGGCGGCAAGGGCAGGACCACGACGACCGGGGCGGCGCGCTCCGTCTCCAGCAGGCGCCAATGGATGAGCTCGAAGCGGCCGTCGAAATGTTCGGCGATCGCCGTGCAGGATTCCACGAAATCGCCGGTGTTCACGTAGGCGACGCCGTCGATGTCGCGGATCGCCGCGTGGTGGATGTGGCCGCAGACCACGCCGTCAACGCCGCGCTTGCGCGCCTCGGCCGCCAGGGTCGCCTCGAAGTCGCCGATGAAATTGACGGCCTTCTTGACCTTGAGCTTGGCCCATTGCGAGAAGGACCAGTAGGGCAGGCCCATCCGGCGGCGCGCGAGATTGAACCATCGATTGGTCCAGATTGCGAAATCATAGGCCCAGTCGCCGAGATGGGCGAGCCAGCGCGCGTGATTGACCACGATGTCGAACTGGTCGCCGTGGATGACCAGCATTTTCCGGCCGTCCGCGGTCTCGTGGATGGCGTGGTCGATCACCTCGACGCCGCCGAACTCCATGCCGAGGAAGTCGCGGGCGAATTCGTCATGGTTGCCGGGGACGAAAACGACCCGCGTTCCCTTGCGCACCTTGCGCAGCAATTTCTGGACGACGTCGTTGTGAGCCTGCGGCCAGTGCCAGGATTGCTTGAGCCGCCAGCCGTCGATGATGTCGCCGACCAGGAACAGCTCCTCCGATTCGTTATATTTGAGGAAATCCACCAGCAGGTCCGCCTGGCAGCCTCGCGTGCCCAGGTGGATGTCGGACAGGAACAAGGTCCGATATTTCCGCGCGTCATGAGTCTCGGCATTAACGTCTAGCTTGGCGTTCATGGTCCTGCCCGCTGA
>JAKANG010000023.1 GCA_021812505.1 Pseudomonadota bacterium | reverse complement strand
CCGCTGCCGCCGAACCGGGCGGCGATCGTCGGGCCGCCTTGCACGAAAGCCTCGAAAATTCGGTCCTGAGCCGCCTCGTCGATCCCGATTCCGGTGTCGCGGACTTCGATCCGCAACAAAAGACCGCCGCTGGCGACTTCCTTGGCCGAAACATGGATCGCCACCGCGCCACGATCAGTGAATTTCACCGCATTGCCGCCGAGATTCTGGATCGTGTCGAGCAGCAGGCCCGATTCAGCTCGGATGTAGCGCGGGACGCGCGCGTCCACGCTTAAGCCCAGCCTGACGTTTTTCCTGCCCGCCTCGACCGCCAGCATATCGCGCAGCGAGACGAGAAGAGCGTAAAGATCGACGGTCTCGACCGGCGGCGCGTCGGCGCCGATCTCGTCGCGAGAGAGCGTGAGAAGCGCCTCAATATGGCGCAGCAGCACATCCGCGGCGCCGCGAATGGTTTGGACCATCTTGCGCTGCGCGTCGTCGAGGCCCGTCCCGGCCAACAGGTCGCCCAGTCCGAGAATCGCTGTCAGGGGCGTGCGCAATTCATGGCTCACGTTGGCCAGCAGCAGGGTCTTGGCGCGATTGGCGCGTTCGGCCTCGGCGCGGGCCACGGCGACGCGGCGCAACAGCAGCGCGCCATAGGCGGGCATGGTGACGAGCGCCAGGAACAGGCCGGCGGACAGCCCCGGATTTTGCCGCCAGAACGGCGTACGCCAGATGACCGCGGCGAAGCCGGTCGCCGCGCTGACGACCGCCGCCGCCATATAGACGGCCCCGAGCCGCAGGCCGTTGCCGAGGATCATCCACAAATAGAGCGGGTAGAGAAAGGCCGAGGCGCCCGAGCCAACATAGAGGCCATGGGAGATGATGGCGGAGTCGGCCCAGACCGCGAGAATGCGGCGCCAAAAGCAGCGCTCGGGCCAGATCAGAAGATGGACCTGAACCAGGGCCGCCCCCCCCACATAGGCTTGAAGCCAAGGCAGTCCCTCGGCGAGGAAACGTCGCGCTTCCGCGCCGCTGGACGCCTCGAGGCGAGCCGCGAACAGGACCAGCGACGCGAGAACAAAGCGGTTCAGCGTGATGCCCTGCTCGCCGAAATCCGCCGTCTGCGCCAAGCCGCGCCAAATCAGGCCGCGCCGCGCCTGTCCGGCGGCCGCGCGCATTCTTCCGTCCGGGGCGCTCATGCCGGAAGGGCCCTGCTTTCCATGCTTGCGTGGCCCTCGCGCGGGGGGACCAGCGCGCCGAAATCCCGAAGCGCGAAAGGCGAGCCGAAACAGGCGCCCTGCGCCCAGCCGACGCCCGCGCGCCGCAGCGCCGGCAAAAGCTCCGGCGATGGCGTATCGGCCGCGCGCAGAATCGGCGCCTTGCCCAATTCGCGTTCGATCCGCGCCCGCAGTTCGCGCGCACGGCGGATGCTGGAGACGTCGGCGGCCGAAAAGCGCAGCGCGCCGCTCCAGCCCTCGCCGAGGGCCCGCAACAGCCCAGGCCAGTAGCGCGCGGCGCCGCCCCGCGGCAAGGCGCCGAGATCGATGATCAGACGGAGCCCGAGGGTCTTCAAGGCCTGCGCCAGACTTTCCGTCGCGGCGCCGTCCGCGCTGATGTTTTCGACCGCCGCGACGAGATCGAGGCTTGCCAGTTCGCCCTTCGAACGAGCGATGAAGGGCGGCAGGCGCAGCATCGCCGACTTGCCGGCCTCACCGCCGAGACTGAGACGCAGGGCGAGGCGAAGGTCCTGCGCCGCCCGTCCGATTCGCTTGACGCAGGCCAGGGCGACGCGCAAGGCCTCGGGATCGGCGAGCGACGCTTCGTCGTCGCCGTCCAGCACTTGCGCCCCGGCGAGCGCCCCCGTCGCGAGGTCGACCGCCGGGGCGAGCCGCCAGCGGTCGTCCCCGGACGCCGCGATAGGCGAATTCTCTCGCAGCGCCTGGATCGCCGCGTGGAGGCAGGCGGCGGGGTCCTGCCCGGGAAGCGGCAGGGCCGCGCCCGCGCGAAGCGCCGCGACGCCGGTGAAGAGCCCCCGAAGGCTCGACAGCCGGCGCGCCAGCGCTTGCGCGTCTCTCGGCGCGACAACCTCTTTCTGCAGCACGGCGTAGCGCAGCGGGTCGAGCCGCGCGACAATGTCGCCTTCGCGCAAATGGCCGCGCAAGGCGTCGGACAGGTCGGGCGCCGGGCCCATCGCGTCGACGTCGACCACATGAACGGCGTAATCGCGCTCGCCGCTGTGCGCGAACAGGGCGCGGGCCCCGTCCTCGGCGGAATTTTTCTCCGGCCCGGAAACGGGCTGTTCGCCGGCGGACTGGCTGAGCTTGAGGAGGTTGCGCGCACGGGTGATGAATTCGAAATGGTCTACCGGCGCGCGCAGGAAATCGGTCGCGCCGCTTTCGAGCGCGCGCAGCTTTTTCTGACGCTGGCCGCAAACGGTGATCATCATGATCGGCACGCGGCTGGCGCCCGGCAAGGCGCGGAAGCGGGTGATGAATTCGTCGCCGTCGATTCGGGGCATCTCATAATCGGTGACGATCAGGTCGGCGCTGTTCGTGGTCAGCCAGTCGAGCGCCGCGGCGGCGTCGCCAAAAGCGTTAACCGAGATGTTTTGGTCTAGAGAACGCACAAGTTTCGAGTAAGTCGCGCGATTGGTCGCCCGATCGTCGACGATGACTATGCTGTACATAACTGATCCCGATCGCCTCTTTGGAGCCGGTCTCATTTTTGTCAAAAAACAACGCCGACAGACGGCGAATTTGCGCAGGCTCCAGACAAGCTATTTTCCAACAAACTCATTAAGGTACTGTTTCTATTATGCTTTCAATTTCAGCTTGGCCGCGCCGTCCTTCGAACCGCGGCGTCGAGGCCGCGACGCCTCCATTTTCGCAAGCTGATTACATAAAATCAGGCGCCGTTCTTGAACGGAGTTTCAGGAAAGAAAGACGTCAGGCGGCGAATCCCGCTCGCGTCGGCGCCGCGCGCCGCGTCGGCGAGCCGTGCCCCGGCGATGTTGAGATCGGGCGCGATTTCGGCAAGCGGGACAAGGACGAAGGCGCGCTCCAGCAAGCCGGGATGCGGCAGAACCAGCCTGTCGTCGCGCGAGATCAGATCGTCGTAGAAGAGCAGGTCGATGTCGATGATCCGCGGCCCCCAGCGCCGCGTCTCCTCCCGGCCCAAGGCGCGCTCGGTCGTCTTGAGCAGATCGAGCAGATTCAGCGGCGCGAGGCGCGTGCGCGCCAGAGCGCAGGCGTTGACGAAGTCCGGCTGGTCGGTCACGCCCCAGGGCGGGGTGGCGTAGAGCGAGGACAAGGCGTCGAAGGCGATCCCCGCCGCGCGCAAGGCGGCGACGGCGCGGCGGA
Organism: Pseudomonadota bacterium; assembly: GCA_021812505.1. The sequence continues at coordinate 5,687 of JAKANG010000023.1, read as the reverse complement.
GATTTTCCGCCGGGTCGCCGAGATTGGCGCCAAGGCCTAGCCCGATGCGGCTCTCTGGCCGCGAAATTTCAGGCGCGCTCAATTTCGCTCCAGATTTTCAAGGCCTGCACATGCCCGGCGACGTCATGGACGCGGAAGATCGTCGCCCCGCGCGAAAAGGCGCGCAGATGCGCGGCGAGCGTGCCCGCCAGCCGGTCCTCGACCGGCGCGCCGGTCAGGGCGCCGATGAAGCTCTTGCGCGAGGCGCCGATCAGCACGGGAAGCCCATATTCCTCATGCAGCGCGCCGCAGGCGTCGATCGCCTGGAGATTCTGGCGCAGACTCTTGCCGAAGCCGACGCCGGGATCGAGCACGATTTTTTCGCGCATCACGCCCGCGGCCCTGGCGAGCGCCAGAGTCTGGTCGAAAAAGGCGAACATGTCGGCGACGATGTCGCGCGCGGGATCAACCTCGGCGCAATGATGCATCACCACCAGCGCAGCGCCGCATTCCGCCGCGACTTCCGCCAGCGCGGGGTCTGCGCGCAATCCGGAGACATCGTTGATCATGGCGGCGCCGAGCGCCAGCGCTTTCCGCGCGACAAAAGCCTTGGTCGTGTCAACTGACACGGGCAGGTCGAGTCGCGCGAGAAGCGGCGCCAGAATGGGTTCGAGCCGCGCCCATTCCTCCTCCGCCCCGACCGGAATGAAACCCGGCCGTGTCGATTCCGCGCCGATGTCGATGATGTCGGCGCCGGCGGCGGCCATGGCCAGACTATGATCGAGCGCCGCGTCCGCCACGACGAAACGCCCGCCGTCGGAAAAGGAATCCGGCGTGACGTTCAATATGCCCATGACGAGGGGCGCGGCTTTGAACCGGGCGGCGAGCGCGTCGGCAGCGGCCCGGGCTTTGGCGTACGAATCCATCGGGCGAGGCCGATCCCGAGGCCGGTTGGCTTGAGCCGGGCCGGACAATTGCAGAGATGGAGCGGGCGATGAGAATCGAACTCACGACATACAGCTTGGGAAGCTGTCGTTCTGCCACTGAACTACGCCCGCGCGCCCGACTCTCTTAGCCGGATCGCGCCGCGCCTTCAACGGGGATCGCGAAAATGTTTCGACAGTTTCAGGCCCTGGGCCTGGTAATTCGAGCCTAACCCTGAGCCATAGAGATCGCGGGGGCGTTCGGCCATGCGCTCATAGACCAGGCGCCCGACCGGCTGGCCGTCCTCAAGGATGAAGGGCACGTCGTGCGAGCGCACCTCCAGCACCGCCCGCGCGCCCTTGCCGCCCACCTCCGTCATGCCGAAGCCGGGGTCGAAAAAGCCGGCGTAATGGACGCGGAACTCGCCGACCAGAGGATCGAAGGGGGTCATTTCGGCGGCGTGGTCGGCCGGGACCACGACTTCTTCCTTCGACGCCAGGATATAGAATTCGCCGGGGTCGAGCACGAGTTCGCCGCCGGGGCTGGCGACGATCGGCTCCCAGTAATCGACGGCGTCGCAGGACGCCGTCCTGTCCACGTCGATCAAGCCGGTGTGCCGCTTGGCGCGATAGCCGATCAGCCCGCCGCCGAAGCCGGCAAGGTCGATCGAAACCGTCACCCCGCCGCAAAAGGCCGGTGTTTCGCTGGAGACGAGTCTTTGCCGGGCATGGAGTTCGGCGTGGGCGGCGTCGTCGAGCCGGGCATGGCCGCGACGAAAGCGGATCTGCGACAGGCGCGAGCCGGCGCGCGCCAGAATGGGAAAGGTGCGCGGCGAGATTTCCGCATAGAGCGGGCCGTGATAGCCGGCCTCGATCGTGTCGAAGGCGCTGGCGCGGTCGGCGATGACCCGGGTGAAAACGTCAATGCGGCCGGTCGAGCTTTTGGGATTGGCGCTGGCCGCGACGTCAGCGGGCAGCGCCAGGCCTTCCATCAGTTCGGCGACATAGACGCAATTGGTTTCCAGCACCGCGCCAGCCCCGAGGTCGATCTCATGCAAGGCGTGGCGCTCGATCGCCTCGTCGACGCTGCGCGCGCCCGGCAAAAAACTTGCGCGCACCCGCCAGGCGCGCCGGCCCAGCCGCAGATCGAGGCTGGCGGGCTGGATCTGGCCGGGCGCCAGCGGCGCGACGGGGCGAATGGCGCCGCCTTGCGCCAGCGCCGCGATCTGATGGGCGGCGAAAACGCCTTGCGCCTGCTTTGTCGCCGCCGCTGCGGTCACCTGTCTCTCCCCGGCCTCTTTCGGCCCTTTTTCAAGAGGGCGCGCGAGCCTAAAGCAACTTTGCCGTTCGGCAAAGACGCTACCTTAGCCTCGTTGACCCGATTTCGGCAGGGCGCTACAAGCGGATCGTGGTCCTTTGAGCCGGCCGGCTTGCCGCCACGTTAAATAAGGGAGCTAAAAGGCCGGTTCTGCCCCAATCGAGCAGCCGGCTTCTTTGCTTTTCGCAGCCCAAAGGACGCTTCGCGCCCGCTGGGATCGCAATCAAGCGCGCTTCGCGCCCGTGAGGAGTCCGCCATGTCCGCCTATGACCGTCCGCCCCTCGACGCCGCGAATTTGCGGCCGCGCACGAAAATGGTCCATGGCGGGACCATGCGCTCAAGCTATGGCGAAACGTCCGAGGCTTTGTTCCTCACCCAGGGCTTTGTCTATAACAGCGCCGAAGTCGCGGAAGGCCGCTTCACCGGCGATGACGAGGGCTTTCAATATTCCCGTTTCGGCAATCCGACCGTCGCCATGTTCGAACAGCGCATGGCCTTGCTCGAAGGCGCGGAAGCGGCGCGGGCGACCGCGACGGGAATGGCGGCGGTAACCGCCGCGCTGATGGGCCAGGTGCGCGCCGGCGACCATGTCGTCGCGGCGCGGCAATTGTTCGGCTCCTGCCTCTATATCGTCGCCGAACTCCTGCCGCGTTTCGGGGTGGAATCGACCCTCGTCGACGGCAACGATCTCGACGCCTGGAGAGCGGCGCTGCGGCCCAACACCAAAACCGCCTTTCTCGAAAGCCCGACCAATCCCGCGCTCGGCGTCCTCGACATCGAGGCGATCGCAACAATCGTCCATTCGGTCGGCGCAACCCTGGTGGTCGACAATGTCTTCGCCACGCCATTGATGCAGAAGCCGCTGGAGCTCGGCGCCGATTGCGTGGTCTATTCCGCGACCAAACATATCGACGGCCAGGGCCGGTGCCTCGGCGGGGTCGTGCTCGGCTCGACAAATTTCATCGACACCCATATCCACAATTTCATTCGCCAGACCGGGCCGTCGCTGTCGCCCTTCAACGCCTGGGTGCTGCTGAAAGGCCTGGAAACCCTGCCCCTGCGGGTCGCGCAGGCGCAGGACAGCGCGGGAAAGATCGCTCAGTTTCTGGCCGGCGAGGCAAAGATCGCGCGGGTCTATTATCCGGGGCGCCCCGACCATCCGCAACATGAACTGGCGAAACGCCAGATGAAGGGCGGCTCGACCATCGTCGCCTTCGAGGTCGTGGGCGGCAAGGCGGAGGCCTTCCGCATGGCCAACGCCTTCGAGATCATCAAGATTTCCAATAATCTCGGCGACGCCAAGAGCCTTGTCACCCATCCCGCCACCACCACCCATCAGCGGCTCAGTGAAGAGGCGCGCGAGGCCGCCGGCATCGGCCCGGGCATGCTGCGCCTGTCGGTGGGGCTGGAGGATGTCGAAGATCTGATCGACGATCTGAAACGAGGTCTGGCGGCGGTTTAGAACGAAATTCGCTCCGGCCGAATCGCCGTTTTCTCTCTAACATTTTGTTTTTAAAACATAATCTTAGCCAAAAAGTCTGCAACTTTTTGGGATTATGCTCTAGCCAAAAAGTCGCGGCGCCTCATTCGCGCTTGCGGCGCGTCTTAAAAAAACCTAAAGAACGCCCCGTCATCGGCGCATTCCGGGCTTGGCCCGGATGCAACGGGAATGCGGTGCGGAGGAAACTCCTATGCCGCGGCTGCCCCCGCAACTGTAAGCGGCGAGCCTTTGCGCATTGATCCACTGGGGAATTCCCGGGAAGGCGCGCAAATGACCACGACCCGCGAGCCAGGAGACCGGCCGATGATCGCTCAACTCGAACGCCGTCGGTGGGACGGCCAGAGGACATATGACGATCATCGCACGGCCGCCTCTCGCGCGGCCTTTTTCGCTTGTCGCCGCCCTGATCGGCGCCACGGCGCTCCCCACGCTAGTCTGGGCCGAAGATGCCGCCCCCTTGCCCGACATGGTGGTGACGGCGGACCGCATCGCCGAGCCGATCAGCGACACCGGCTCCTCGATCACGGTCATCCCCGGCGAACGGATCGCGCAATATGGGACCCAGGGCGTCACCGAAACCCTGCGGGAGGTCGCCGGGGTCGAAGTCACCCCGACTGGCGGCCCTGGCTCCGTGACTCAGGTGCGCATCCGCGGCGCTGAACCCGGCGCCGTTCTGGTGCTGATTGACGGCCAGCGCGTCGGCAACGCCTCCGCCACCGACGGCACGCTCGATTTCGGCAATCTCACCGCGGCCAATATCGACCATATCGAGGTGCTGCGCGGGCCGCAGACCGCCCTTTACGGATCGGACGCCATGGCCGGCGTCATCAATATCATCACCAAGAAGGGAACGCCGGGCGAGCCCGTTCGCTCGGTCTCGGTCGAGGGCGGCAGCTACGGCACGATTTCCGGCCGCGCCTCGATGTCGGGCGGCGACGACCGCTGGACCTATTCGCTTGGCGTCAACGCCGGCTATTCGGACGGTTTCCCGCAATATGGCTACCGCATCAATCGCCCGCTGACCTATGGTTTCGCCGGAGCGCCGTTGCCGCCGCCGCCCTGGGGCGATCCCAACACCAAGGGCGGCGCGAGCGGAACTTTCTCCTACAAGCTCTCGGACTACGCCAGCGTCGATTTCGGCTTTTCGGTGTTCGGCAACGGGACGCGCTTCGACAACCCTTATGCTTCCGTCGCGTCCGACGTGTTCTCGCCGAAAAATCATTCGGTCGCCTGGGTTGGCTCGGAATATCTGCGCTTCAATTCCGCGGCCTTCGACGGCGCGCTGAAAAACCATTTGACCTTCTTCGAGAACACAACCCTGAATCAGGTGAACGAGACTGAGGCCTGCTTCAACGCCCTCTTCGCGTCCTTCACCTGCTTGACGACCTATCACGGCGCGCGCTGGGGCGCTGAATATCAGGGCGAAATGTCGCTCGACCGCTATGGCGGGTTGGTCTTCGGCGCCCGCAGCGAGGAGGAGGTTGCGAGCAATTCGCAAAATCCCAACCCCAACGACGGCTCGTTCGTCCCGATTTCTGCCAACCAGATCACCAATTCGGCCTATGCCGAATATCGCGCGACGCTCCTGCCTCGCCTGGAAGCGACCTTCGGCGGCAGGGTCGACGCCATCGCCAACGGCTCGACCTTCGTCACCGGCCGCGTGACCCTGGCCTATCACATCGACGAAACCGGCACGAAGCTGCGCGCCACATTCGGGAATGGCGCCAAGGCCCCGACGCTGTATCAGCGTTTCAGCCAGTATGGCGACCCGAATCTACAGCCGGAGCAGAGCGTCGGCGGCGAAATCGGCTTCGACCAGCAGATTTTTGGCGACCGTGCGACGCTCTCGACGACCCTGTTCGACACGAAATTCACCAACCTGATCCAATTCGCCACGGTTTCGTCCTGCACTGTGGCGCAGGCGGCGCTCGGCGGCTGTTATTACAATGTCGGCACGGCGGAGACC
>JAKANG010000022.1 GCA_021812505.1 Pseudomonadota bacterium | reverse complement strand
TGGTCGAAGCTCGGAACCTATATCGGCATTTCGCTCGGCGGCGCCGACATGTGGCTGAACGATCTGTTCGGGCTGACGCTGTTTGGCACGCTGAAGCACGGCAAGCCCGACTACGCCACCCTCAAGCCGATCGCCAAGGTCAAGCCGATCGTCTATCCGAAGCCCGACGGCGTGATCTCCTTCGACAAGCTGTCGTCGGTCTTCCTCTCCAACACCAATCACGAGGAAGACCAGCCCTGCCATCTGCAACTCGCCGACCCGACCGTTCCGGTGGCGAAGAACCTGCCGGTCTACGGCGAGCCCGCGCGGCTCTATTGCCCCGCCGGGGTCTATGAAGTGGTCTATGGCGACGAGGCGGCGAAGACCGACCCGCGCTTCGTGATCAACGCGCAGAACTGCGTCCACTGCAAGACCTGCGACATCAAGGACCCCGCCCAGAACATCACCTGGACCACGCCCGAAGGCGGCGGCGGACCGAATTATCCCAATATGTGAGGCCGAAGGCGCTCCCCCGACGGGGTTTTTCATCGTCGCACGATCTTTTTCGGAGCGCGGAAGCGCGCGCCTCGCGTATTTCTTTACGGAATCTCAAAGGAAGCCTGCTAGTCCTGCCCAACGCCCAAAGGTAAAGACGCGAGACGCGAATATGTCGAAGAAGCCGTTACCAGCCGCCGCGTCCCTGCTTGCCGGCCTCGCCATGGCGGGCCTGAGCGTCGATCCGGCCTGGGCGCGCGGCTATAACGAACAAGGCGTCTTTGCGTTCTTCGACGGGCTGACCGACTGGATCGGTTTCGGGAATCTTTCGGGCGACTGGCGCCATCTTTTCATCTATGCCCTCGTCGCCTTCTCCTTCCCATTCGGCTACCTCAGCGACCTGGCCTTCATGGAGCGCGGCTTTGGCCGGATCCTGAACAGCCTCATCGGCGCCGCCGGCTTTTGCATCGGGCTCCGCCTTTTCCTGCCCCATCTTGGCGCCTTTCAAAACGAAACCGATACGACGCGCTTCAATCTCGGCATCATCGCCGCCGGATCGGGCGCCGCCTTCGCCCTGCTCTTCGCCGCGCTGACCAAGGCGGTCGTTAAGCATCTGGCGACGAGCTTGCTCGCGAGGCCAGCTCGGCGGGCGCGCGCCACGCAGGGCAAACCGGCGGAAGAGGCAGAACCGCGCCTCGCCATGGCGTTGCGAAAGAAGGACTGACCGGAAAAGTCAGGACGCGCGCGGCGCGAACGAGTCCGTCCTCGCCCGCTCCCACAAGGCCGCCAGTCTCGGGTCGCTCGCGCCGCACAGCAATTCGCCGTCTTCAAGAGCCGGATAGAGGTCCGCGAAGCTCAAGACGCTGCTCTCCGAGACCCGTTGGCGGAAATGGTCGAGCGTGAATTCGTTGGGATGATCGAGTCCCGCGGCGGCGGTCAGTTCAGCCAATATATGCAGGGTCGCGCGATGAAAATTGGCGACGCGCTGGGTCTTGTCGGGCACATGGATGGCGCGCCCGCGCCGCGGATCCTGGGTGGCGACCCCGGTCGGACAGGCGTCCGTGTGGCACGACAAGGACTGGATGCAGCCGAGCGCGAACATGAAGCCCCGCGCGCTGTTGCACCAATCCGCGCCCATAGCCATGGCGCGGGCCATATCGAAAGCCGTGAGGATCTTGCCGGCGCAGCCGATCCGCACCTGATCGCGCAGGCCGGCGCCGACCAGCGCATTATGCACGAAGGTCAGGCCGTCGCGCATCGGCATGCCGAGATGGTCCATGAATTCGGGCGGCGCGGCGCCGGTGCCGCCCTCCTTGCCATCGACGACGATGAAATCCGGCGCGGTTCCGCTTTCGAGCATCGCCTTGCAGAGCGCGAGAAACTCGATCGGCTGGCCGAGGCAGAATTTGACGCCTACCGGCTTGCCGCCGGAAAGCTCGCGCAACTGGCGGATGAATGCCATCATTTCCAACGGCGTCGAAAAGGCGCTGTGGCCAGGCGGCGAGACGCAGTCCTGCCCCATCGGCACCCCGCGAATGGCCGAAATCTCGGCGGTCACCTTGGCCGCCGGCAGGACGCCGCCATGCCCAGGCTTTGCGCCCTGGCTCAGCTTGATCTCGACCATTTTGATCTGCGGATTCTGCGCCGTCGCGGCAAATTTTTCCGGGCAGAAGGCGCCCTCGGGCGTGCGGCAGCCGAAATAGCCGGAGCCGATCTCCCATATGATGTCGCCGCCCTTCTCCGCGTGATAGGGCGAAAACCCACCCTCGCCGGTGTCATGAGCGAAGCCCCCGCTCAGGGCGCCGGCGTTGAGCGCGCGAATGGCGTTGGCGCTCAGCGAGCCGAAGCTCATGGCGGAAATATTCAGCACCGAAGCCGAATAAGGCTGGCGGCATTCCGGCCCGCCGACGACAATCCGGAAGGGATCCTTCGCCACCGGGCGCGGACTCAGGGAATGGAGCAGCCATTCGAAACCTTCAGAATAGACCGGGAGCTGCGTGCCGAAAGGCCGCTTGTCGAGCTGCATCTTGGCGCGCTGATAGACCACCGCCCGGCGGTCGCGGCTGAAGGGCGCGCCATCGGTTTCGCTTTCGAAGAAATATTGCCGGATCTCGGGCCTGACTTCCTCCAGGATGAAGCGCAGATGGGCGAGAATTGGATAATTGCGCAGAACGGAATGGCGCTTCTGCAACAGATCGCCGATTCCGACCGTCGTCAGGCCGCCGAAGAACACCAGAGGCAAGGCGAGCAGATCCGCCCGCGCGGGATGATGCGCGATCGCATTCAGCGTCCAGGCGAAAAAGACGATGCTGAGCAGCAACGGCATGTAGCGGGGCGCAAGAATCAGGCTGAACAGGCGCATGGGCGTTCCTTTGGCGCTCCTCCGGGCGAGGGCGTCGCATAGCATTTCATGTCGGCGCCAATTTCATGGCCCCGCCGCCGGGCCGGTTGCCAAACCAGCCTTGCAACGGCACAAAGACGCCTTGCGCGGGCGATGCTAGCTTTGCGGGTCAAGAGTGGAGCGGCAAGATTGAGCCAGGCTGAACCCCGGAAAAGCGCTGCCGGATTGCCCGCGGGCGCCATCGTGCTCGCCGGCTGCCTCGTCGCCATGCTGTCCTTCGGCCCGCGCTCGGTGATGGGCGCCTTTCAGTTGCCGGTGTTCTCGTCCCGCTCCTGGGGGCAGGACGCCTTTTCCGTCGCGCTCGCCGCGCAGAACCTGCTCTGGGGCGTCGGCCAGCCCTTCGCCGGCGCTCTGGCTGACCGTTTCGGCTCCCGTTACGTGCTGATCGGCGGCGCCTTGCTTTACGCCGCAGGCCTCGCGCTGATGGCCCAGGCGCAGTCGTCCCTGGGTTTCGAACTCGGGGCCGGCGTCCTGATCGGCTTCGGGCTTTCCGGCGCCTCGTTCAATCTGGTGCTCGGCTCCTTCGCCAAGCTGCTGCCGCCGCGCCGACTGAGCTACGCCTTCGGCGCGGCCACCGCCGCTGGCTCCTTCGGCCAGTTCCTGTTCTCGCCGCTCGCCGGCGCTCTGATCGACCGTTTCGGCTGGGAGGGCGCGGCGCTAGGCTTCGCGGCGTCGATCCTGCCCATCATTCCGCTGTCGCTGGCTCTTTCCAGCCCGCCGGCCGCCTTCCCAGCGCAGGGTGGTGGACAAGGCGCGACCTTCCGCCGGGCGCTGGGCCACCGATCCTATGTGCTGCTCGTGCTCGGCTTCTTCACCTGCGGCTTCCAGCTCGCCTTCATCACGGTCCATTTCCAGCGCTATATCGTCGAGAGCGGCCTGTCGCCCGTCGTCGGCTACTGGGCCATCGCGCTCGTCGGCGCCTTCAACATTTTCGGTTCGCTCTTTTCCGGCTGGCTCGGCATGTGGGTTCCGCGCCGTTTCATTCTCTCGACGATCTACCTGTCGCGCGCCGTCGCGACCGCGCTCTTCATCGCTTTGCCGCCAAGTCCGACGTCGGCGCTCCTCTTCGGCGCCGTCACCGGCCTGCTCTGGCTTTCGACCGTGCCGCCAACCTCGTCGCTGATCAGCCAGATGTTCGGCGCCGGAAGTCTCACGATGCTCTATGGCTTCGCCTTTTTCTCGCATCAGGTCGGCGGCTTCCTCGGCGTGCTGCTCGGCGGATTTTTCCGCGCCAGCACAGGCTCTTACCTGCCGGTCTGGCTGCTTTCGATCGCTCTGGGCGTGATGTCGGCGCTCATCAACCTGCCGATCGTCGAAGCCCCGGTCGAACCGCTCGCCCAGCCGGCCGAATGAATCTTCCTGGAGAATCGAAATGAGCGAATATGTCTTTCCGCCGCCGCCGCAAGCCGCCGCTCCGGTCGCCGGCGGCGGCCTGTTCCCCGTGCGACGCATTTTCTGCGTCGGCCAGAATTACGCCGCCCATGTCCGCGAAATGGGCGGCGACCCGTCCCGCGAGCCGCCGATCTTCTTCACCAAGCCCGCCGATTCCATCGTCGTCAACGGCGCCGACGCCCCCTACCCCAGCCTGACCAAAAACCTCCATCATGAGATCGAACTCGTCGTCGCTGTCGGCGCGGGCGGCGCCGGCATCCCCGCCGACAAGGCGCTCGACCATGTCTTCGGCTATGCCGCGGGTCTCGACCTGACCCGCCGCGACATCCAGGCGGAGGCGCGCAAGACCGGCAAGCCTTGGGACATGAGCAAGGGCTTCGACTTTTCTGCGCCGCTCGGCCTCATCCATCCGGCGGCGCGCATCGGCCATCCGAAGACCGGCCGCATCGCGCTGAAGGTCAATGGCGCGATCCGCCAGGATGGCGAACTCGCCGACCTGATCTGGTCCGTGCCGGAAACCGTCGCGGCGCTCTCGACCTATGTGGCGCTGGCGCCGGGCGACCTGATCTTCACCGGCACGCCGTCCGGCGTCGGCCCGCTGGAGCGCGGCGATGTTCTGCTTGGCGAAATCGCGGGCGTCGGCGAGGTGCGGACAAAGATCGTGTAAGCGGCCGCGAGGAGCGCCGCGTCAACCGGCGCGAAACGCCCCGCGGGCCTCGGGCAGCAGGACTTTTTCCAGCAACGCCCCATCGGCCGAGCGCCGTAGTTCGATTTCATGCGGGCGGGACGGATCGAGGGCGGCGGGGAAGCGCAGGGCGAAGCTCCGGCCGCCTTTTTCCCGCGCGGCTTCTGCAAAGGCATAGTCCGTGAACACCCCATCGACGATCACGTCGAGGCAGACAGGGGCATCCCGACAAGCCGTGTTGAGCGCCCATCCCGAGACGCCCTCGTGGTCGCAATGCTCGACCGCGCCGCACAGCATGCTGAAGTCAGGCGCTTTCGGGTAGGGAAGACCGGCGCGCCCGGCGAGGCGCCGGCGCGCGCCGTCGAGGGTGTAACCGTCATCGGCGCGGGGCGCGCAATAGGCGGCTTCCTTGCGCCGCTCGTCGGGATAAAGTTCGCGGAACTCGTGCGCATTCTGGAACATGCCGCGACTGTCGTCGTCGACGAAGCTTTCGGAGAAGGCGCCTTCGGCAATCAGAACGTCATGGGTTTCGAGTTCGAGGTGGAAATAATGGACGTCGTTCCCTGGCTGCTCCTGGACGATGGTCGCGCCATTGACGAGTTGCTCGGCGGGGATCAGCACGCCGTCGAGGAACATGGCGTGTTTCGGCGAAACCAGCAGATCGCGCGCCGGAACGTTGTCCGCCAGCGAACCCGTCTTGAAGCGAATGGGCAATAAATCGGGATGATTGCCCGCGAAGCGGGCCGAATAGGCCCGCCGCCCGATCCATTTGAGTGGCCGAAACGCGCCGGACATGGTGCGGACAAGATCGCCGATCTTCAGATCCTCCACCGCAACTTCGCCACGCGCCGCGGCGATCCGTGTCCCGGCGCAATAACAGGCGGGCGATATCTCGGAGTAGCCGAGGACATTGAGAGTCTGCATGTCGGTCGGCGAGATGGCGTCCACCAAACCGGAAGTGGCGTAGCCGAACGAATCGCCAGTCACCGCGTAACTCCAATCGGCGACATCCGTGCCGCCGCTGACTTCGCTATAGGACGAAAAGGTCAGGCCCTGGGTTACGCCGCCGTCGAGGGAGAAATAGGCGGAGCCGCCGTTGGTGAAGGCGCTGTAAGCCGCCCGATCGAACGGCTCCGCCAGTTGCCCCGCGGAGCCATAATGGAAGAGGTCCAAAATGTTGTAATCGGCGCCATCGCCGAAAATGTTCTGGCCAAGCCAGGCGGTGCGGCCGAGGGCTTCGGAAATTTCGTGTTCGAAAGTCCCGACCGCGTCATAAGTGTTGCTGGCGATGCCGCCCGACTGCGACCAGGTGTAGCTGTAGCCGCTGTTGAGCGTGATGGTCGAGTCGGACGGCGGCGCCGACGACGCCGTCGCAAGGCCAAGCGCGCGCGCGTCGGCCGACGTCAGCCAGAAGTTCCCGCCCTGGGTCGGGTCGATGAGACCGAACTGGCTCGCCAACGTCGCCGCGGCTTGCTGCTGCGTGGCGGTCGCCGATCCGGCGCCATCCACCGTCAGGATCGCATTGTAAACCTGCGCGTATGTATATTGTTGGTAGTTCGACTTATTTTCGCTCAGTTGTCCATTGGTGGACGAATTGAAACTGAAGGTCAGATCGACGACAACATTATTCACATTGGTGAAGTGCTGTTCGAAAAAATTGATCGCGGTGTTCACCGCCGACTCGTAACCCGTAGCGTCGCCTGACTTCGTAACCGAACTATCAAAAGTTGGCACAATCGTCAGGCTCATGATGACGTCTCCAGATGGTTCGAGGCCTGCTCGCGCCGCTGACAGATTCTTGGCCGCAGCGCGTCGCCCCCCGGCGGCGGCCGCCGCGCTGTCCGAGCGCGAACATCGTCACCCCACGCCCGCGCCGAGGCGTCTTGCATGAAGCGTCTGATTCGCTACGAGAATTATAGCATCGGGCCGAGATTCAATGCGACGGGCGGGCGGCGCCTCGGGGGAGCGATCGCTACGGGCTGATTGATGCCGGGATGCCGGCAGCCCAATCATTGCGGCCCGATTCTCGCCGGCATTCCTGCGCCCTTGCCACCAAGGCGCCGGCTCGTCACTTCACGCCTATCACCATCGAATCCGGCCCGGCCAAATGCTCGACCCGGGTTTCCGCAAAGCCTGCCTCGCGCATCCAGCCCTGACAGTCGGCGCCGGTATAGTCGAAACCGCCCGGCGTCTCGATCAGCATGTTCAGGCTCATCAGCAGGCCAAAGGCGTTTTCGCGCCTTTCATCGTCGATTACGGCGTCATAGGCGACCAGCATCCCACCCTTGGGCAGAGCCTCATGGGCTTTGGCGAGCAGGGCGCGCTTCTCTTCCAGCGACCAGTCATGGAGAATGTGGCCCATAACGATGACGTCCGCCTTCGGCAAAGGGTCCTTGAAAAAATCGCCCGGCGTGAAGCGCAACCGATCCGACAGTCCGTGGCGCGCGACGAATTCCTCGAAGACCGGCCGCACGACGGGCAGATCGAAGCCAAAGCCCGACAGATGGGGGTGAGCGCGCGCGACGGTCACGGGAACCATGCCCTGAGCGGCGCCAACATCGACGAAACTCTTGTAGTTCCGCCAGGGAATCTTGCTTGCGATCATTGCGGCCGGGCCGGCGCTGACGCCGCTCATGGCCGCGAGAAAGCCGCGCAGGCGCTCCGGATCGCTGTAGAGCGCGCCGAAGAAATCCTCGGCCTCCTTTTCCTCGCTTTGGCGCTGACCGGTCCGCAAGGCCTCGGTCAAGCCGCCCCAGCTTTGGTAGAGCCGGGCATTGGCCATTTCCAGCAGGCCGCCGACATAGGAGGGCTTGGCGCGGTCGAGAAAGAAATCCGTCTCGGGCGAATTCCGATAGACGCCGTCCTCGCGCTCCAGCAGATTCAAAGCGACGAGCGCGTCGAGGAAATCCCGCGCGGCGCGCTCGTGGAGGCCGAGGTCTCGGGTCAGTTCGGCGAGGCGCGCGCCGCCTTGGCCCAGCCGCGCGAAAACGCCAAGTTCAACGGCTGACAGGAGCGCCTTTGCGCCCCAGAACCCCATGCCGATGCCGAAAATTCTTTCGGGCGACAATTCCGCGGCCTCCCGTTGCGCGCCTGGGCGAGTTTGCAAGGCCGGCAAATCAAATGCAAGCCTCGATCAGCCCCCCCGGTTCAGCTTTGGCTCGGAAAGCAAGCCTGAGCCGAGAGCGGAACCGAGGCGGTCCCGAACGCCCGCGTGAGGAAATAATAGGTATAGGAGCCGGAAACGAGATTCCCGCAAGTCGATTTGCTGTAGCTGAAAGTCGAACTCGGCAGGTTGAGACCATAAGCCTGCGAAGCCGCATAGGTCTGCACGGCGGACGACGTGCCGCAGATCGTGCCGTTGACAGCGGAGCATCGCGCGGCGGATTCGACCGCGTGCTCAAGACCGAGTTGGGTCCATAACATCATGCCCGACTGCAAAATCGCCAGCAAGAGGACAAGAAAGATCGGCCCGACGAAGGCGAATTCGACGGCGGCGGCCCCATCGGCCTGTTTGAGCAGGGCGAGCAGTCTCATTTCAGCCTCACGGTCGCCGCTCCGCTCAACGCGAAGCTGTTGGGAATCGAGGGATAACGCAAAATGGTGGAATAACTGGCTGCGGAATTCACCGAGACATATGTTCCGGCAGCGGTTCCATCGCTGCATGTCGTACCGCAGGCGGCCTGAACCACGCCGGTGATCGAGGCGCATCCACAATAGGATGTGGGCGCCGGGCTGGCCGAGACGCTCGAAAAAGGCGTCGAATTGACCACGGCCTGCGAGATCGCATTGGCGTTAAAGCCGTTGATGACGGCATATTGCGCGCCGATCTGCGCCGCCTGCTTCACTTCCATGGCGCGGTAAAGGCCAACGCCGTAATCAACGACGCCCACGAAAAGATAGATGGCGATCGGCAGGACGAACGCGGACTCGATCAACGCGTTGCCGTCGGTGGAGCGCAGGAAGGAAGAGCGCGCCGAGCACGATTTGGCGCGAGTCCGGGCGGGATGGGAGAAAGGTCGTGAGGTCATGTGGAATCACTCGACAAGTGTTGCGGCAGCGCCGATCTGGCGAACCCCCAGGGAACTGCAATTCATCGCCAGGTTGGACCCGCCGGCAAAAGTGATT
>JAKANG010000021.1 GCA_021812505.1 Pseudomonadota bacterium | reverse complement strand
CCCTCGGCGACGCCGAGGGGGGCGTTCATGGGTTTCGGCGCCGCGGCGGCGGCTCCGACCGGGATCACTTCGCGTTCTTCGCGATCGCGTCCATCAGCTTGTCCTTCGGATGCCGTTTGCAATATTTCCCGATGACCTCGTGATTGCGCTTCACGTAACGCATATCGACGTTGAGCAGGTTCTTGGACGACATGAAATAGCCGCTCATCCAGGACGAGATCAGGGCCCTGTCGGCGCCCGGCGCCTTGAGGAACTGGCCGCAGGTGATGAGCGACATGTCGAGAACGACCTGGGCCTTGGCGGCCGGGATCGCGAACGCCAGCATCGCGGCCGCGAGAATCATTTTGGTTTTCATGCTTTTTCTCCCGATGGCTGGATGCGGATCACTGCTTCTTCTGCATCTGGTTGACGGAGGCCTGAATGACGCCCATCAACTGGTCTTTCGGGTGATCGGCGCAATATTTCATGATATTCGCCTTGTTCTGGCGAAAGGCCATCAGATCGACCTGGGTATATCCGAGCTTCTGGTTGTACCAGCCGCTCATCCAGGCCGCGACCATGTCTTGGTCGCCGGGCGCCATGGCGGTGATGTCCGCGCAAGTGAGCTTGTCCATCTGGATCGTGACCTGAGCCGAAACGACGGTCGGCGCCAGCCCCAGTCCTAACGCAAGGCAAATCGCAATCTTTTTCATGTTTCACCCCTCGAATGCGCTTCCTCCGGCAAACGGCAAAGCGCAAGATAACCTGAGGCGGAACCGCAAGCCTCGTCCCGTCGCTCGATGATTGCCGGATTGTCCGGCGCGGGCGCGCCAAGGCGCTTGGCGCTTCGACGCGACCGCGTGGGCAGCAAAGCATCTTTTTTTTTGAAAAGCCAGAGCTACGCCATGGTTACACGCAGAATACGGAGCCGTTTCACGGGCAATGCGGTGAATTTCATGGCCGGACTTTGCGAGGCAAAGAAAAGCCGGCGCGCGAGCGCCGGCCAGGTCATTGTTTCATGCGTGGAATTTTGCTTCAGTTCGCCAGGGCTTTGACACTGGCTATGCCTTGCTCGACAAAGGTCGATGCGTCGGCGGCGCCGGATTTCAGAATATTTTCCGACGCCTTGATCGCTGCGTCCACGGCGGCCGAGCGCACATCCGCGGCGGCCTGCGCCTCGGCCTGGGCAATTTTGTCCTCGGCCTGCCTGGTGCGGCGGGCGACATAATCTTCGAGCCGCGCCTGAGCTTCCTTGGCCAGGGCTTCGGCTTCCGCCTTGGCCTGGGCGACGATGGTCGCGGCCTGGGCTTCGGCTTCGGCGGTCTTGGCGACGAAGCTCTTGACCAGCGCCTCGGCCTCGGCGCGCAGGCGCGCGGCTTCGGACAGTTCGTTCTTGACCTTGTCGATGCGCGAGTCGAGCGCGCCGGCGATCATTTTGTGCACGCCGAGATAACCGAACATGGCGACCATCAGGACGGCGCCGACGAAGAAGAAGAATTCAGCGTCCATTCATCCCTCCCCTCAAGGCTTGGCCGCCGCGACCGCCGCGGCGACGGCGCCGGCCTCGACCGGCTTGCCGGTGAGTTGCTGCAGGATGGCGTGGGTCGCCTCGACGGCGATGGATTCGACATTGGCCATGGCGGCGGATTTCTTCTCGCCGATCTGCTTTTCGGCGTCGGCCAGCTTCGCCGCGAGATCGGCTTCGAGCTGGGCGCGGCGCGCGCCCGCAGCCTGGGCGGCTTCGGCATGGGCCTGCTGGCCGAGCGCCTGCGCCCGCGCCTTGGCTTCGGCCAGCGTTTTTTCATGGGCCGTGGCGGCCTGGCTCGCGTCGAACTGGGCCTGGGCGGCGGCGGCGAGGTCGTCGTCGACCGCGTTCCGGCGTGACGAAAGAATGCCAGCGACGCGTGGCAGGGCTATTTTCGACATCAGCAGATAAAGCAGGCCGAAGACGATGGCGAGCCAGATGATCTGCGGCGCGAAATAATTGGTGTCAAAGGGCGGGAATACGTCTGCGTGGGCGTTGCTGGCCGGAACCTCGGTTCCCGCGACCTGCCCTTCAGCGGCTTGCGAAGCCATGGCCGTTCCTAACACTCGATGATTTGAGGAGCGGCGCGCGTCGGCCGGGCCGGCGCGCGCAAGTTGTCGGGCTCGGCGCGCGGCCGGCCCGTCAAGTGCGCGTCAATGGGAGACGAACAGCAGGATCAGCGCGATCAGGAAGGCGAAGATGCCAAGACCTTCGGCGAGCGCCGTGCCGATGAAGACGCGGCCGAATTGACCGTCGGACGCCGACGGATTGCGCAGCGCGCCAGAAAGGAAGTGGCCCCAGATCAGGCCGACGCCGATGGCGGCGGAACCGACGCCGATCGCCGCGAGGCCCGCGCCGATAAGTTTGGCTGCTTCAGAACCCATTGATGACTCCATTTAGATGTGGGCGACCATTTGTTGTTGGCGAAGATTATCAGTGGCCCGGGTGAAGCGCGTCTACCAGATAGACGCAAGTGAGAATGGCGAAGACATAAGCTTGCAGCACCGCGACCAGACCTTCGAAGGCGGTCAGCAGGACGATTCCGGCCAGCGGCAGCGGAGCGAGCAGGGCATAGGCGCCGGCGCCGAGCAGCATGACGACGAAGCCGCCGAACACCACCAGCATGATGTGGCCGGCGAGGATGTTGGCGAAAAGACGAACCGACAAGGTCACTGGCCGCGAAATGAAGGACAGGACTTCGATCGGGACAATGAACGGCAGCATGAACGGGCTGACGCCGGACGGCTTGAAGACGTTGAACCAGTGAAGGCCGTGCTTGTAGACGCCGTAGCCGACCACCAGAAAGAGGATGGAGAAGGCAAAGGTCGCGGTGACGAAGATCTGGGCCATGACCTCGAACGTATAGGGCCAGAGGCCGATCACGTTGCAGGCCAGAATGAACATGAACAGGGTGAACACCAGCGGGAAGAAACGCATGCCGTCCTCGCCGGCGGTCTGGCGCACCATGTCCTGGGAGAATTCGTAAAAGGCCTCGGCGGCGGTCTGGAGCCGGGACGGCACGATATTGCGGCTCGACGTGCCGATCAGCATGACGACGACGACGGCCAGCGCCGCGATGACCATGAACAAGGCGGCATTGGTGAAGGAGGCGTCGACCCCGAAAATATGCAGGGGCGCGATCACCTTGACGTGGAATTGATGGATGGGATCGAGCACCGGGGCGCCAGCTTCCGACATGTTCCGTCCTTAACCTCTTATGCGGGAACGACCCGCCCAGCTCACGACTGCCGCGGCGGTTCTCCGCCGGAACGCCTCAGCGGCGGCGCCGCCAGGCGATAGACATTGCGAAACCCCGCCGCCACGCCAAATCCCACCCACAGGATCAGCAGGAAGGGGGCGGTGTGGAGCCACACATCGAGGCGCCAGCCAATCAGCGCGCCCACGATGATGGGACCCACGAATTCCGTCAGCACGCGAAAGCCGAGGCTGATCGCCTGCCCGAGGTTCTTCCCTGAAGAATCCGCTTGCGCCTTGCGCTCGGTCTCCTTGCGGTCGGCTTCGCGCTGGCTCTGAAGGTCGGCGGTCAATTTAGCGAGCCGCGCCTGCAAATTCTCTTGGTCTTCCGGACTAGTCCCCAAAGCCTGTCTCCAGAGCCGTGGCTTTCCCGAACCCGGCGCCCGCGGGCGTAATCCGGATCGGGGACCGGAATTGACGAAAAAGTTCGGAATGAATCCATCCCGCCCTTTTGAACCGGGCGCAACATATTGACGCGCCCGCCTCGTGTCAAGACAACATCGGCTTTTCTGTGGCATACATAATACGTTGAAATAACGTATTAATTTGCCACGCGCGCGATTGCGCCACAGGGTTTTTGTGCATTGCGGCATGAGGCCGCGGTTTGTTCCCACGGTCCGATGCTCTAAACTTCGCGGGAAAGGGGAGGTTCGGGGGTGACCAGCGAGCGGCTGAAGGCTTTTTCCGATGGCGTGCTGGCGATCATCATCACCATCATGGTGCTGGATCTGAAGGCGCCGCAGGGCGCGAGCTTCGCCGCGCTTCGGCCGCTGTGGCCGACTTTCGTGGCCTATGTGCTGAGCTTCGTCTATGTCGGCATCTACTGGAACAACCACCACCACCTGTTCGTCATCGTGAAGAAGGTGAATGGCGGCGTGCTCTGGGCCAATATCCACCTGCTGTTCTGGCTGTCGCTTCTGCCCTTTGTGACCGCCTGGGCCAGCGACGCCCATTTCGCCCGCGATCCGGTCGCGCTTTACGGCGCCGTGCTGCTCGGCGCGGCGATCGCCTATTCGATCCTGGTCATGACCCTGCTGCGGGCGCAGGACGGCAGAACCCTGCTTCATGACGCGATCGGCCGCGACATCAAGGGCTGGATATCGATCGCGGCCTATGTGCTGGGAATCGCCGGCGCTTTCGTCCAGCCCTGGATCGGCTGCCTGTTCTATGTCGCGGTCGCGGCGATGTGGCTCGTTCCCGACCGGCGGATCGAGTCGCGAATGAATGAGCTTCGAGGGTGAAACCGCGCCGCCGGGGCGACGAAGACCGCCGAGGGCGAACGGAACGGAGCGCCCTGGTCTTTCCACGGCGGCTCGGGCTTTACCGCGCCGGCCGGGTACGCCACGTTCAGCATATCGGGTTCGGAACGCTGGCGCGCCGGCCAGTTGCGGACCTCGATGGTCGGCGGGGCGCGATGCGGCGGGGCGAAAAGCGCGGCGCCATAGCCCACGGAGCCGATCGCGCGACACTCGCCGGATTGGTGCGTCACCACATAGGGGCGGCCGTCAGGGCCCGAGCGCGTGATCTCGACGGAGCGCGAGCAATAATTCCCATCGCGGCCGACGGTCGAAACATAGGAATATTCGCGCGCGCCTGGCGGCAGGCCGCGGACGTCGACATTCAGCATCCCGTCCGGACCGAGCGGGGCCGGAGGAACCATGGCGCCGTCCATCAGCGCGGCCATTTCGAGATCCATCTGCGCCGAAATCCGGTCGAGCGCCATGAAGGGCGAGGCGGCCGGGAAATATTCGACCGCGAGCGGTGGCGCGAAGGCGACGCGGGGCGGGATGTCCCCGGCATACCGGATCTGCGCGACGCCGCCATAGGGCGACGGAACCAACAGGCTGTGCAGCGGCTGCGCCAGCCATAGCCCGGCGCACCCGGCCAGAGCGAGCGCCGCGGCGCCGGAAAGGACGAAAGTCTTGCCGTTTCGCATGATAGTCTCCCTGGTTTGCGAAGACGACAGGAAGGCTGACGACGAAATTTGGCCAGATCGGGACAGAAAGCTAAATTTTTCGTAAGGATTCAGAGACTTGACCTGATTTTCCGTCGGCGTCGGCGCGGGATCAGCTCGCCTCCAGAAGCCGCTCGGCCTGCTCCAGCTCCACCGACACCAGTTGCGAGACGCCGCGTTCGGCCTGGGTGACGCCGAACAGGCGGTCCATCCGCGCCATGGTGATGGGGTTGTGGGTGATGGTGATGAAGCGCGTGTCGGTCTTGCCGCGCATGTCTTCGAGAAGGTCGCAAAACCGTTCGACATTGGCGTCGTCGAGCGGCGCATCCACCTCGTCGAGCACGCAGATCGGGGCCGGATTGGTCAGGAACACCGCGAAGATCAGCGACATGGCGGTCAGAGCCTGCTCGCCGCCGGAAAGCAGGGTCATGGTGGCCGGCTTCTTGCCGGGCGGCTTGGCGAGGATTTCCAGGCCGGCTTCGAGCGGATCGTCGGACTCGACCAGTTGCAGTTCGGCCGAGCCGCCGCCGAACAGGATGGTGAACAATTCGCGGAAATGGGCGTCCACCCTGGCGAACGCGTCGAGCAGGCGCTCGCGGCCTTCCTTGTTGAGCGCGCCGATGGCCGCGCGCAATTTGCGGATCGCCTCGGCGAGGTCGTCGCGCTCGGCGGCGAGCTTGGCCTGCTCGTCCTCGATCGCCGACAGTTCGTCCTCGGCGCGCAGATTGACGCCGCCGAGCCTTTCGCGGTCCTGCTTGAGATTGGCGAGCCGGGCGCTGACGCCTTCCATCGGCGGCGGTTCGGCGCCCTCGGCGAGGCCGGCGAGCGCGGACAAGCCTTGCGGCGCGCAGTTCATCTGGTCGCCAATGTCGCGAATCAGAACCTGAAGCCGCGTCCGGGCGGCCTCGGCCTGGGCTTCGAGCCGCGCGCGAATTTCGCGCGCGGCGCTCATGGCGTCGAGCGCCGCGCGGGCGGCCCGGTCGGCCTCGGCCAGGGCGTTTTCGCCTTCCGCGCGGGCGTCGGCGGCCTGCTTCCGCGCCGCCTCGGCCTCTTCGATTTTCTGGCCCAGCGAGCGGCGCTGAAGCAGGAATTCGTCGGGCGCGTCTTCGAGACTGACCAGTTCTTCCTGCGCCTCTGTCAGGCGGAATTCGATTTCCTCGGTCTGGAACTGCGCGCGCGCTTTGCGATCCAGCCAACTCTTCTTTTCACGCGCGATGGATTCGCGCCGGCGCAGCCGCGTCTCCGCCTCGCGGGAGAAGGCCTGCAGGGCGGAGCGGGCCTCAGAAGCTTCGGCTCGGTCCATGGCGTTGGCGGCGCGGGCGGCGTCGCGCTCGCCGAGCAAAGTCGCGGGCTCGGCGACATTGTCAAACGCCTCGCGCGCCTCGAACAGGCGCGCGCGAGCTTCATCGCGCAGTTCTTCGGCGCGCTCGCGGGCGCCTTCGAGGTTGGCGAGGCGCGACAGGAACTGCGCCTGCCGCTTTTCGGCGGCATTGGCCGATTCGCGCGCCTCGGCCAGGGCTTTCTGCGTCATGCGCGCGGCCTGGCGGGCGCGCTGGTCGGCCTCCGAAGCCTCCAGAACGGCCGTCTTCGCCGCCTCCATCCGGGCTTCCGCCTCCTCGACCGCGGCGCGGGCCTGCGCCGCCTCGATCTTCAGCTCTTCCAGCCGGTTCTTTTCGGCGAGCCGCCGCGCGGCGGGCGTCGGCGCCTCGGCGCCGTGCGTAAAACCGTCCCAGCGCCACAGATCGCCCTCGATCGAGACCAGGCGTTGGCCGGTTTTGAGATGCTGGCGCAGACTCGGACCCATGTCGCGGGAAACCAGGCCGATCTGGGCCAGGCGGCGATGAAGCGCGGGCGGGGCCTCGACCCATGTCGTCAGGGGCCGCGCGCCAGCGGGCAATGCGGGATCGCCGGCGCTCTGGGTGAGCGCCCAATGGGTCGGGGCGTCGTCGTCGTCGGACGCGTCGAGATCGTCGCCCAGCGCCGCGCCGAGCGCCGCCTCATAGCCGCGCGCGACATTGATGCGCTCCAGCACCGCCGGCCAGCCGGCGCTGGCGCCGGTCTGCAGCAATTTGGCCAGGGCGCCGACCTCGGCTTCGAGCTTCTGGGCCTGTCTTTCGGCTTGAGCCAGCGGCCCGCGTGAAAAATTTTCCTCGTCGCGGGCGAGCGCCAGCGCGGTTTCCGCGTTCAGCGCCTCTTCCTCGGCCTGGGCCGCCGCGTCCATCAGCCGTTCGGCTTCGGCCAGAGCCTCGGCCAGTTCGGCGTCGCTTTCGGCGCTGTCGCGCAAGGCTGAAATTTCGTTTTCGGCGCGCGAAAATTCGGCCTCGAATCGGGCGACGGCCTGTTCCTCGCGCCGCGCGGCCTCGCCCAGCGCGTTGCGCTGCGCCTCGGCGTTGGCGAAGGCGTTCTGGGCGATTTCGAGCGCCTGCTCCGAAGCGCGCAGCTTTTCCTCCGCAGCCTCGCAGCGCAGCCGAGCTTCTTCCACCAGATCGGCCTCGGCCTCGCCGGCGCCATCGAGTTCTTCGTCCTCGGCTTCGAGCCGGGCCAGCATCGCGGCGGCGTCCTCGTAATGGGCGCGCTCGCGGGCGAGGTCGCCTGCGGCCTGGGCGATCCGGCGCTCGGTCTCCGCCTTGCGCTCGGCCGCGCGCTTTTCCTCGCCGTCGAGGGCTTCGCGGGCGAGGACGAGGCGTTGCAACGCGGCGGCGGCCTGAGCCTCGGCGTCGCGCAAGAAAGGCATGCGATGGGCGACGAGCGCCTGCAGGCGCGCGGCTTCCGCCTGTTGGCGGGTGCGCTCGGCGACATCGACGACATTGGTGTCGAAGGCGTGTTGCGCCGTCTCGGCCTCGCGCGCGGCCTCGCGGAAGGCGATCAGCGCGATCAGGGCCTCGTGGCGGCGGATTTCCGCGGCAAGCGCCCGGTAGCGCGCGGCCTGACGGGCCTGACGGCGCAGGGATTCGGCCTGGGCGCCGATCTGGGTCAAAACGTCTTCGAGACGAACGAGATTTTCCTCGGCGCCTTTCAACCGCAGTTCCGCCTCCTGGCGGCGGGAATGCAGGCCGCCAATGCCGGCGGCTTCCTCCAGGATGCGGCGGCGGGCCTGCGGCTTGGCGGAAATGATCTCGCCGATCTGGCCCTGGCGCACCATGGCGGGCGAGCGCGCGCCGGAGGACGCGTCGGCGAACAGCAGTTGCACGTCGCGTGCGCGCACTTCGCGACCGTTGACGCGATAGGTCGACCCCTGCTCGCGCTCGATCCGGCGCGTGATTTCGAGAATATCCGCGTCGTTGAACATGGCGGGCGCGGCGCGCGCCCGGTTGTCGAGGGTCAGCACCACCTCGGCGTGATTGCGCGACGGGCGCGAGCCGGCGCCGGCGAAGATCACGTCGTCCATGCCGGAGGCGCGCATCTGCTTGTAGGAATTCTCGCCCATGACCCAGCGCAGGGCCTCGACAAGGTTCGACTTGCCGCAGCCGTTCGGACCCACCACGCCGGTCAGGCCGGGGTTGATCACGAAATCGGTCGGCTCAACGAAGCTCTTGAAGCCGGTCAGTCGGAGTTTGTCGAATCTCATGCCTTAAGCGAAGGCGCTCCTGGTTCTCCCAAGGGAACAGAGCGTCAGAAGCCCGACGGAATCAAGCGCGGCCGCGCCAAAAGTTGGGGAAAAGCCGGGGTCTTCCCCTCTCCCGCATCGGCCGCTGCAAGGCGGGCGTAAGCCGAAGCGCCAAGAACGCGCGACGAGACCCGCCGCTCGGTCCATGGAAATCGAAGACTTCGCTGGGCGGGAAGCGGTTGCGGGCCGGCGCCGCGGCGCTGGGCCCTCAATCTCCCCATGCAGGTAAATTGTGCATGTTTTCTTGACCAACATCAAATCGCGCGCCGGTAGACTCATGATATTGATCTGC
>JAKANG010000020.1 GCA_021812505.1 Pseudomonadota bacterium | reverse complement strand
AAGTCGACCATCATGATCGCGTTTTTCTTGACGAGGCCGATGAGCAGAATCACGCCGATGGCCGAGATGACGTCGAATTCGATGCCGAACAGCCAGAGGCTGAGCAGGGCGCCGACGCCGGCCGAGGGCAAGGTGGAAAGAATCGTGATCGGATGAATCAGGCTCTCGTAGAGAATGCCCAGCACGATATAGATCGCCACGATGGCCGAAAGGAAAAGCAGCGGCATGGCCGAGGACGAGCCGACGAAGATCAGCGCCGCGCCTGAAGCTGCGCCATGCACGCTGATCGGCATGCGGATTTCCGCTTCGGTGGCGTGAATTTCGGCGAGCGCGTCGCTGAGCGAATCCTTCGGGTCGAGATTGAACGAGATCGTTGTCGTGATGAAGGGGCCCTCGTGGTTGATCGCCAGCGGCGCATTGCCGCGCTCGTAATTGCTCACCGCCGAAAGCGGGATCATGGTCTCCTTGATGGTGCTGACCGCCGCGCCGGCGGAAGCCGAGCTTTTTCCTGACGCCGCCAGGGCGTTGATCGTGGAGTTGCGGGCGGAATCGAGGCTCGCCGAGCCGGCCGCCGCCGCGCTCTCGCCGGCCGCCTTGCTGGTGACGGCGCCGCCCGGAAGATTGGACAAGGCGACGGCGTTGGGCGCGCCGCCCGCCGTGGAGACATAGATCTGGTCGAGCATGGACGGACTCTGCGTGTAGCGTGGGTCGACCTCCATGATCACGTGATATTGGTTGATGGCCGCGAAAATGACCGAAACCTGGCGCTGGCCGAAAGCGTCGTAGATCGTGTTGTCGATCATCGCGGCGTTGAGCCCGAACCGCGCGGCGGCGTCGCGATCGACGACGAGGTCGGTTTCGAGCGCCTTGATCTTCTGATCCGAGACGACGTCTTTCAGGCGGCCGCGCTGGATCAAGGCGTCGGTCAGTTTCTGCGCCCATTCGTAGAGCTCGGCGGTGTTGTCGGCGTAGAGCGTGTATTGATATTGGGAGGAGCTCTGCCGGCCGCCAAACTTGTAGTCGGAAAAGGCCTGGAAATAGAGGCGCCCGCCCGGCACATGGGCGAGCTTGCCGCGGAGCCGGGCGATGACCTGGTCCACGCTGACGTCGCGTTGCGAAAGCGGCTTCAGGCCCGCGAAGACGCGGGCGCTGTTGGTGGCGCCGCCGGGTCCCGCGCCCGCGCCCGTGAAGCCGACGACCGTTTCGACCGCGGGATCGGCTTTGACGATCGAGAGCATTTCCGAAAGCTTTTCCTTCATGCTCTGGAAGGAAATGCTCTGGTCGCCCTCCAGCGTGCCCATCATCCGGCCGGTGTCTTCCTGCGGGAACAAGCCTTTTTGCACATTGGCGTAGAGGTAGAAATTCAGGCCGATGGTCGCGAACAGCGCGATGAGGACGATGAGCGAGTGGCGCAGCGCCCAGGACAGGCTGCGGCCATAGGCCGCCTGAACCCGGTTGAAAGCCTCTTCGAGAAAATGCTGGCGCTTCACGCCGTGGCTCTTGCGCATGACCAGCGCGGAAAGCATGGGCGTGGTGGTCAGCGAAATGGCCATGGAGATCAGGATCGCGACCGACATGGTCACCGAGAATTCGCGGAAGAAGCGGCCGATCAGCCCGCCCATGAACAGGATCGGCGTGAAGACCGCGATCAGCGACATGGTGATGGAGAGGACGGTGAAGCCGACTTCCTTCGCGCCGCGCAGAGCGGCCTCCCGCGCGTCCATCCCCGCTTCCAGATGGCGCTCGATATTCTCGGTCACGACGATGGCGTCGTCCACGACGAAGCCGGTCGAGATGGTCAGCGCCATCAGCGACAGGAGATTGAGGCTGTAGCCGAGCAGATACATCGCGCCGAAGGTTCCGATGATCGAAACGACCACCGCAAGGCTCGGCGCCAGGGTGGCGCGGCCGTTGCCGAGGAACAGGAAGACCACCAGGATCACGAGGCTGACGGCGATCAGCAAGGTGATTTCGGTGTCGTGCAGCGAGGCGCGGATGGAGGTCGATCGATCGATCACCGTCCTGAGCGTGATGTCGCCCTGAAGGGCCGCCTGCAGATAGGGCAGTTCCGCCTTCACCGCATCGACTGTCTGGATGATGTTCGAGCCGGGCTCGGGAAACAGGATGGCCAGAACGGACGGGATGCCGTCGGCGAAGCCGGCGTTGCGGAGATCCTCGACCGAATCCTCGATCGTGGCGACGTCCGAGAGGCGCACCGGCGAGCCGTTGCGATAGGCGATGACCAGCGGCTTGTAATCCGCAGCGTGCGAGGCCTGGTCGTTGGTGTAGATCTGGTAATGGCGCTCGTCCTGTTCGATCGCCCCCTTGGGCGCATTGGCGTTGGCCGAGGCCAGCGCCGCGCGCACGTCCTCGAGCCCGATGCCATATTTGAACAGCGCCTGCGGGTTCAGCTCGACACGAACGGCGGGCAAAGCGGAGCCGCCGATGATGACCTGCCCGACGCCCGGAATCTGGGAAATGCGCTGTTGCAGCACATTGCTGGCGGCGTCGTAGAGCTGTCCGCGCGTCAGGGTCTTCGACGTCAGGCTGAGGATGAGGATCGGCGCGTCCGACGGGTTGACCTTGCGATAGGTCGGGTTCTGGCGCAGCGCCGTCGGCAGGTCGGCCCGGGCGGCGTTGATCGCGGCCTGCACGTCGCGCGCGGCGCCGTCGATGTCGCGGCTGAGGCCGAACTGCATCACGATCTGGGTCTGGCCCAGGCTCGAAGTCGAGGTCATTTCGGTGACGTCGGCGATCTCGCCGAGATGGCGTTCGAGCGGCTGGGCGACGCTGTTGGCCACGGTCTCGGGGCTGGCGCCGGGCAGTTGGGCGGTGACGGTGACGAAGGGAACCTGGACTTCGGGCAGCGGCGCGACCGGCAGCTGGAAAAAAGCCAAGGCGCCCGACAGCGCGATCGCGAGCGTGAGCAGGATCGTCGCGACCGGCCGGCGGATGAAGGGCGAGGAGATGTTCATCCCGCCGCTCCCTCCTCGGCCTCGCGCAGCGGGTTGCGATCGCTCCGTCCGCGCAGGCGGCGGGCGAGGCGGTCGAAATAGAGATAGATCACCGGCGTGGTGAAGAGCGTCAGGACCTGGCTGAATATCAGGCCGCCGACGATGGCGTAGCCGAGCGGCCTGCGCAGTTCGGAGCCGACGCCAGCGCCGAGCATCAGCGGCAGGGCGCCGAGGATGGCGGCGAAAGTCGTCATCAGGATCGGGCGGAAGCGCAGCAGGCAGGCCTGCCGGATCGCCTCGACCGGCGGCAGCCCCTCGACGCGCTCGGCCTCGAGCGCGAAGTCGATCATCATGATCGCGTTCTTCTTCACGATGCCGATCAGGAGGATGATGCCGATGATCGCGATGACGTCGAGCTCATAGCCGAACAGGAGGAGCGTGAGCAGCGCGCCCACGCTGGCCGAGGGCAGGGTCGAGAGAATGGTGATCGGGTGGATGAAGCTCTCGTAGAGCACGCCCAGCACGATATACATGGTCACGACCGCGGCGGCGATCAGCAGCAGCTGGTTGTTCAGCGAGGACTGGAAGGCCGCCGCCGCGCCCTCGAAGACGAGGACGAAGGACTCGGGCATGCCGATCTCCGCCTGCGCCCGCTGGATCGCCGCAACGCCCGCGCCGAGCGAGACGCCCTTGGCGAGATTGAACGAGATGGTCGTCGCCGGGAATTGGGCGAGATGGGTCACGACCAGCGGACCGGTGCGCTCCTTGATGTGGACGAAGGCCGAGAGCGGGACCTGGCCATTGGAGGTCGAGGCGTTCGAGGGCAGGTAGATCGTATCCAGCCCCTTGAGCGAATCTTGGACCGAGGGCGCGCCTTCGAGGATCACGCGATACTGGTTCGACTGGGTGTAGATGGTCGAGATGATGCGCTGGCCGAACAGGTCGTAGAGGACGTTGTCGACCGAGGCGGGCGTGATGCCGAAACGCGCGGCGGTCGCGCGGTCGATGGTGATGTCGAGCGCGGCGCCCTGCTGCTGCATGTCGCTGCTGACGTCGGCGAGCTCCGGCGATTCGCGCAGGCGTTCGACCAGCTTGGGCGCCCATTCGGCGAACAGGTTCGAATTGGCGTTTTCGAGCACGAATTTATATTGCGCGCGGGTGACCGTGGAATCGATGGTCAGGTCCTGCGAGGGCTGCATGTACAGCTTGACGCCCACGACGTTCGCCGACTCGCGGCCGAGCCGGCGGATGATGTCGCTGATCGTGTCCGTGCGCTGGCCCTCGGGCTTGAGATTGATGAGGAAGCGGCCGGAATTGAGGGTGAGGTTGGAGCCGTCCACGCCGACGAAGGAGGCGATCGAGGCGACGTCCTTGTCCTGCAGCAGGACGTCGGCGAGCTTCGTCTGCAGGCGCGACATCTCCTTGAAGGACACGTTCTGCGGCCCTTCCGAGATGGCCTGGATGACGCCGGTGTCCTGCGCCGGGAAGAAGCCCTTCGGAATGACGAAATAAAGCCAGGCCGTCACCCCGAGCGTCGCGAGGGCGACGATCAGGGTCAGGAACTGGTGGCGCAGGACCACGTCGAGCGCGCGGGCATAGCCGGCGATGACCCAGTTGAAGACCCTTTCGGCAGACAGGTCGAACCGGCTGCGCTCGCTGTCCGGCCGATGGCGGATCAGCCGCGCGCACATCATCGGCACCAATGTCAGCGAGACGAAGGCCGAAATGACGATGGTGATGGCGAGCGTCATCGCGAATTCGTGGAACAGGCGCCCCACGACCTCGCCCATGAACAGGAGCGGGATCAGCACCGCGATCAGCGAGACGGTGAGCGATATGATGGTGAAGCCGATTTCCTGCGAGCCCTTCAAGGCGGCGTCCAGCGGCTTCATCCCGCCTTCGACATGGCGCGCGATGTTCTCGATCATCACGATGGCGTCGTCGACGACGAAGCCGGTCGAGATGGTCAGCGCCATCAGCGACAGGTTGTCGAGGCTGTAGCCGAGCAGATACATGACGCCGAAGGCGCCGACGAGCGAGAGCGGCGCCGAAAGGCTGGGGATGAGCGTCGCCGGCAGGGTGCGCAGGAAGAGGAAGATCACCAGCACCACGAGCACGATGGCGAGGACCAGCTCGAACTGCACGTCCGCGACCGAGGCGCGGATCGTCACGGTTCGGTCCGTCAGCACGTCGACATGCACGGCCGCCGGCAGGTCGGCGAGCAGCTTGGGCAGCAGCTGGCGCACCGAATCCACCGTGGCGATGACATTGGCGCCCGGCTGGCGCTGGACGTTCAGGATGATCGCCGGCGTCTTGCCGGCCCAGGCGGCGAGCTTGGTGTTCTCTGGGCCGCCCACGACCCTGGCGACGTCGGAAAGCCGGACGGGCGAACCATTGCGATAGGCGATGATCTGGTCGGCGAAGCCCTTGGCGCTGGTGATCTGGTCGTTGGCGGCGATGGTCGAGGCGCGCGCCGGCCCGTCGAAACTTCCCTTGGGAATATTGACATTGGCGTTGCCGAGAATGGTCCGCACGTCGTCGACGTTCAGGCCATAGGCGGCGAGGGCGGACGGGTTGAGCTGCACCCGGATGGCCGGCCTCTGGCCGCCGGCGACGCTCACGAGGCCGACGCCCGGCTGCTGCGAGATCTTCTGCGCCAGCCGCGTCTCGCTGAGGTCCTCGAGTTCCGTGAGCGGCAGGGTCTCCGAGGTGATGGCGAGCGTCAGGATCGGCGCGTCGGCGGGATTGACCTTGAAATAGATCGGCGGCGCCGGAAGGTCCGCCGGCAGCAGGTTGTTGGCGGCGTTGATCGCGGCCTGAACCTCCTGCTCGGCGACGTCGAGGGAGAGCGTGAGGCCGAACTGCAAGGTGACGATCGAGGCGCCGGCCGAACTCGCCGAGGTCATTTCGCTCAGGCCCGGCATCTGGCCGAACTGGCGCTCCAGCGGCGCGGTGACCGACGAGGTCATCACCTCCGGGCTCGCGCCGGGATAGAAGGTCTGGACTTGGATGGTCGGATAATCCACCTCCGGCAGGGTGGCCAGCGGCAGGAAGCGATAGCCCATCAGGCCGGCGAGCAGGATGGCGACCATCAACAGCGTCGTCGCCACCGGACGCCGGATGAAGGGCTCGGATACGTTCACCGGCGGGCGCCTCCGTGGCGGCGGCTCGGTCCGATGTCACTCATGCGCGTCATCGCCGTCCTTCCCGGCCTTCGCCTTTCCGTTCTCGGCCTTGCCGTTTTTCGCGCCGTCCGCGACGATGCGGACCTCGGCGCCTTCGCGCAGGCGGTCGGCTCCGTCGACCACGACGACGTCGCCCGGCGCGAGGCCCGAGAGGATCTGGACATAGTCGCCGTCGGCCTGGCCGAGCTTGACCACCCGGACGCTGGCCTTGCCGTCCTTGATCACATAGGCGTAGTCGCCCGGCGCGCCGTGCTGGACGCCGGCGATCGGCGCGGCGACGGCGTCATGGATCGTCGAGGCCTCGAGGACGATATTGACGAACTGGTTGGGGAACAGGGCCTCGTCGGCGTTGTCGAAAATGGCGCGCAGTTTCACCATGCCGGTGGTGGTGTCGATCTGGCTGTCGAGCGCGTCCACCGTCCCGGTCGCCAGCTTTTTGACATTGCCGCGGTCGAAGGCGACGGCGGCCAGCTTCGCGCCGGCTCGGATGCGCGGCAGGATCTTGTCGAGCACGTCCTCGGGCACGGTGAAGATGACCGACATCGGCTGCATCTGGGCGATGACCGCGATTCCGGTCGAGGCGCCGGCCTGGACGTAATTGCCGGGGTCGACCAGCCGCAGGCCGATTCGCCCGTCGACCGGCGAGACGATATGGGCATAGGTCAGGTTGAGGGTCTGGGCGTCGATCTGGGCCTGGTCGGAGCGGACGCTGCCTTCATATTGCTGAACGACGAATTTCTGGTTCTGCGCGGTCTGGGCCGCGATCGAATTCTGCTTCAATAGTGTCAGGTAGCGTTCGTCGTCGGCCTTCGCCTGGTTGAGCAGGCCCTGGTCGTGGACGATCTGTCCCTCATATTGGGCCTTGAGCGCCTCATAAGGGCGCGGGTCGATCTGGGCGAGGAAATCGCCCTTCTTGACATGCTGGCCTTCCTTGAACGCGACGTCCTGCAGATAGCCGGAAATCTGGCTGACGACGGTCACGGTCGCCAGCGGCGTCACCGTGCCGAGGGCGGCGAGATTGACGCCGATGTCGCGGGTGGCGACGGTCGCGACCCCGACCGGAGGCTTGCCGCCGATGTCGCCGCGCGAACCCTTGGCCGATCCGGTCGTCGAGCTCTGGCCGGTCGCCGGCCCTTCGGCCGGCTGGTGGAAGTGCCGCCATCCCCAGAAGGCCGCAGCCGCGACGAGAATCACGACGATCCAGCCGCGCCAGCGACGCGGACCGCCTGTGCCTCCCGCGCCCTGCTTACGGGCGGGGCCGATCTTCGAACCGGCGCCTTTGCCGTCGGCGTCGAGCCGGGAAAGGACGATTTCGCTTTCATTCATCGCGGTCACAAGTCCAGGTTTGGCTCGAAATCAATTTGCCCGGCTCGGCTGACTCGCCGGGTCCTCCGGCCCAATATGGCGTTTGAATCGGAATATTTAAGGCGGCGGAATGGGACCGGAGCGCGCGACGGCCTCAATCAGCGGCGGCGCCGTTTCCGCCGCGAGGCTTTCGGCGTCGAATCCGCCGCCCAGGGCGCCGATGAGATTGACATTGGCCACGAAGAGCGCCTGGCGCGTGGCCAGAACCGCCTCCTCGTCGGCGAGCAGCGTCGCCTCGGCGACGATGACCGTGGTGAAGGCGACGGTGCCCGCGCGATATTGGTTGAGATAGACCCTCACCGCTTCGGCCGCCGCGTCGCGCGCCATGACTTGCACCTTGAGCTCCCTGGCGTAGACGCGCAAGGCGACGAGCTGGTCCTCGACCTGCTGGAAGGCGGACAGCACGGTCTGGCGATAACTGGCGACCGCCTGCCGCCAGGTCGCCTTGGCGGCGTCGAGCTGGGCGGCGCGCAGGCCGCCGTCGAACAGCGGATCGGCGGCCGCGGCGCCCAGCGACCAGATCTGATAGGCTGCGAGGAAGGGGAAGGCGTTCGGCCCCGAGAAGCCGCCGGCGGCCGAGATCGTGAGCGAGGGGTAATAGGCCGCGACGGCGACGCCGACCTGGGCGTTTTGCTCCGCGACCGTCCGTTCAGCCGCGGCGATGTCCGGCCGGCGCTCCAGCAAGGTCGAGGGGACGCCGGGCGGCGTTGCGGGCGAGGACCAGGCCAAGGCGCCGCGCGCGATCGCGAGATCGGCCGGCGGGCGGCCGGCCAGGACCGCGATGGCGTGCTCATATTGCTGGCGGGGCACCTCGGTCGCGATGGCCTGCGCCTGGGTGTTCAGGACCTGGGTCTGCGCGGTGATCAGGTCCGCCTTGGAGACGGTGCCGCTGTTGTACTGGTTAAGGGTGATCTGTTCGGTCTGCTGGTAGATCTTGGTCGTCCGTTCGAGCAGATCCTTGAGCGAGTCCTGGTAGCGCAGGTTGAAATAAGCAACCGCGAGCTGGGTCTGCGCGGACAGCGTCGCATTGGCGAGCAGCGCCGAATCCGCCTGCGCGAGCGCGACATTGCTTTCGATCTGCCGGCGGATCTTGCCCCAGACGTCGATCGTCCAGCCGACCGATCCCTGCGGATAGTAGGCCGTTCGAGCGAAGGCGTGGCTGGTGCTCGTTCCCAAGCTCGACGTTCCCGAGCCGCCGCTGGACAGCACGCCGCCGCCCTCGCCGGAGCGGGTGGCCGGATATTGGCCGGAAACATTGGGCAGGAGCGAAGCCTGCGCCTCGCGGATGAGAGCCTGGGACTGTTCGTAGGCGGCGAGGGAGGCCGCGACATTCTGGTTGTTGACCTCGACCAGCGGGACCAGCCGGTTCAGTTCGGCGTCATGAAAGACGGACCACCAGGCGCCGCGGTCCACGCCGTCGCGCGGGCGGGCGGGCCGCCAGTTCTTCGATTCCTTGAACGCCGTCGGAGCGGGCGCGTCGGGACGCTGGTAATCCGGCCCCACGCTGCAGGCGGCGAGCGAAAACGCAGCGCCGCAGGCCAGCAGGATCGGGCGGAGAGGCGCCGGAAGGCGAAGCCCGTTCATCGGCGCCGCCCGGGACGCGCGCCAACCCGCTTCTGTCCCTGCCTGTTTTCGGGCCGAATAAGGAC
>JAKANG010000019.1 GCA_021812505.1 Pseudomonadota bacterium | reverse complement strand
GGTCGGTGGTTCGCGCCCCTCATCCGGCACCAATGACATCGGCGCGCCATTATGGAGTCTTCCCGATCTCGCCGGCGGCGATTGCCTGCGACGCTCGGTCGGGCAGTCCGGACGGGGCCGGACAATACGATGGCCATTCGACTCCGGCGCTTTGCATGATGCCTTCGGCAGCGTAAATGGTGGGCGAGAGACACGGCTCGGTTGGAGCGAGAAAAGATGAATGTCCACATCCCCATTGCGCATCTTCAGCCTCTCGTCGCCATCGGCGCGGGCGTCCTGATTCTCGTCATGCCCAACCGGCTCAACATCATTCTGGCGGCCTATCTTATTCTCGTCGGCGTGCTTGGGCTCGGTCTGTTGCGCTGAGATCCAAGGCGTCAGCGCCCGATCTCGATCCGGGCGGTCATCCATCATGCCTTGGAAGGGCCAGCCCCAGCGGATGGCTATGCCGCGAAGCGCGAAACCGGCGACGGCGCCGGCGAGCGACGCCCAGGGGGCGGCGATTCCCGCTGCGTCGAGGCCGACAAAAAGGCCGGCGGCGAGAACGGCGGCCGTGACATAGAGCTCGTTGCGCAACATGATCGACGGCACGTCGGCGACGACGTCGCGGATCACACCGCCCATGCAGGCGGTGACGATTCCCATTGCGGCGGCCGGTAGAGGCGCAATGCCGAAATTCAGGGCCTTGCTCGCGCCATAGACCGCATAAGCCGCCAGCCCGGCCGCATCGAACCAATCGAGCGCGCGAACCGGCCACCAGCGCAACGGAACGAGCCAGACGGCGACCGCAACGACAAGGCAAATGATGAGCGGCGCAGAATCGCTCATCCAGAAAACAGGCGCTCCGATCAGAATGTCTCGCATCGTCCCGCCGCCGGTCGCCGCGACGATGGCGAAGAAACAGGCCGCGATGATGTCGAGGCGCTGCCGAGCGGCTGCAAGGGCGCCTGAAACGGCAAAGACCGACAGGCCCGCGATGTTGAGCCAGCGCAAGACGGGTTCGATGGTGGATAATGTCAGTTCTGGATGCATGGGCAGCCCTATAGCA
Source organism: Pseudomonadota bacterium (assembly GCA_021812505.1). The sequence continues at coordinate 8,442 of JAKANG010000019.1, read as the reverse complement.
TGAGCTTCCCGCCTGTCTTGAGGGCGCCGGCGGCGAAACGCCCGCCATTCCTCCCCGGCGTCGCCTCCCCATGGTCTAAAATCGTGCGCAAGCGTCGGGCTCATTCATTATCGGAAGGGGGGCGCCGCTGTTCGCAATATTCCACCTCCAGGAATTCGACGCCAATTTGTGTCGCCTTGCGCCAAACGACGCGGCAAAGACGCGGCTGATCGCCGCCCACAACCAAATCAAATTTATCTGGAACGCCAATAGGGCTTTCGACGAGGAGTCGGGCGCCAGATGTGGAAATATCGCGGATGGCGCAATCGATCGCCGCTCGCAGGCCACGAAAACCAATCGTCCCGCCTTTGAGGACACGTTGGCGACGATCTCGTCTTCTTTCCGTCGCCTTCAGGGCTTCCATCGCCGCGCGATCCCGAGTGGCCCGAGGTGATCCAGGCGCACGCATCACCGCTCTTTTCGCTTGCGTGGGGCTTGCGCCGTCGCAGCAGGAAATGCGCGTCGGCGACGACGACACAACGCGCGCCAATGTCGCCGTTGGCGGACGTCCTGCGCCGGTGCGGACAGGAGCGTTCGCCGCACGCGCGGACATTCATCAGTTCCGGGGCTTGGCTGAGCCTTGTGGCCCGAATCCAAGCCGCCAGCTCGCATTCCTCGATCGGCTCCTGGCCGCCCGCCACATCAAGCTCGGCGTCCCGGTCGATTGCGTCTCGCGCGAGGAGGAGCGCCTCGATCGCGCCACCAGTCATTTCCGATTGCGGCTGGGCATCCCTGCGTCAGCGCGATAGTATCCGACGACATTGACCCAAAGTTAGCTTGCCGATCGGAGTTGCTTGATGAGCGATCTTGCTCTGCCCTATGTGATGCCGCCTGTGGCAGACGCCGAGCTCTCCGTCCGCAAACACCGGAATTTCCTCAAGGCTCTGCGCAACCGCCGCGAGCGGCGGACCTTCGTCGATTCCAACCCGTTCGACCTCACGATCGATCTCACCTCGTCCTGCCAGCTCCGCTGCCCTTACTGCGACACCGGCAATGGGCGCCTCCAACGGCCAAAAACGGTCATAAAGCCGGAACTCTACCATAAGCTGCTGGCGACCGTCGGGGATGACTGTTTCCTCGCCTGGTATTTCAGCAATGGTGAGCCGTTGCTGCACAAGAGATTCAGCGAGCTCGTCGGCACGACCCGCGATCAGGAAATCTTCTCGGTCATTTCCACCAATCTCAGCCTCCCCCTGTCCGAAGAATATCTGAGATCGCTGCTGACCTGCGGCCTGGGCGTCATCAGCGTTTCAATCGATGGCGCGACGGCCGAAACCTATATGCAATATCGCCGCGGCGGCGATTTCGACCTGGTGTTGGACAACGTGCGCCGGCTGGTCCGGCTAAAAGCTGAGCTTGGTCAGATTTACCCCTTGATCGAATGGCGCTTTCTGCGGTTTCGCCACAACGAGCACGAGGAGGCGGCCGCTCGCGTCCTGGCGGCGGAACTCGGCGTCGACCTGCTGGAGTTCTGGCCGGGCTATGCGCCGCCGGACGACAGCCCTGACGCCGACGGCGTATTCGCGAGCTCGGCGCCGCTCGAGGGCCCGTCCGTCAGCGGCCCCGGGCTGGACCTGCTGGCGAGCCGACAGGCGGAGACGTCCATTCTCGCGCAGCTGGCTCCCGGCATCGAAATCGGCGGCAATGCCGACATGAATTCCTTTACGCCGAAATGCGACTGGCTCTATTTCAGCGGAATGTTGCACCCCAACGGCCGCGTAGGACCTTGTTGCGTTTCCAACCACGAGCCAGACGATTTCGTTGGGTCGATGACCGAATATTCCACGTATAATGATCTGTTCAATAGTTCGAAATACATTGCGTCCCGCAACATGTTCACCGGGGGCGGCCCTTCGGGCACGGTCTGCCAGTATTGTCCGAACGCCGGCGCGCAGCATTATCAGTTCCGGATGAAGATGCGCGCAATCCTTCGCAATGCGCCGCAGTGGGTCGTGAGGACAGTCGCACGCGAACCGGATAGCTATTTCCTGCCCGAAGACCGCCTGCTTGTCCCGGAGGTCGACGCCGTCTATCGCCATGCGTCGCTGCTTTTCCATTTGGGCGAGACGGACCGGATGCCGCTTTTCACCCCTGGGCCGGGAGACGATTCGCTTATGAGCGCGGCGCCGCCGAGCGTGACGCATCGGCTCCTCCCGTCTTGAAAGCGTAATCATGAAGGCGTAAGAATTTCAGCGGGACTGCGGACGCTGGCCTATCGGCCCACAAGGAACGGCGAGAGCCAAAAAGCGGGCGCCGCCGCTCTTTCGTCGGGCGAATCCGAGCCGAACTCCGCGCAAGAAGGGGGGGCGAACAATGGTTCAACGCCAGCAACGCTCACAATCCGAACTGGAAGAACTCTGCTTGATGGCGCTTCAGGCGCGTCTGGGCGTCCACCATCTGCGCTATGTGCGGATCCGGCCTTATTTTGGGCCTGAGGCCTGGACGTGGGAGGTGGGCGAGGTCGGGCCCGCCGTGCCGGGACGGGAGCTAAGCGGGGCGTCCGACGCGGTTCGAGCGCTTCAGCAGAATTTCGATCTGAAGCCGAACTGACCTTAGCCATGCCAGCGCCGGCGGTTGTTTTCGGCGGGGGCGAATTTTTCGCGAGGCCGCGCCTGGGCTTTCGTCAAGCCTATGGGCCCTTTGGAAGGGTTTCCCGCCACGCCTGTTCGGCGCCTTCCAGCAATCGCAAAAGTTCCGCGGCCTGCCTTTTTGCCTCCGCCAATCGCTACGCGGATTAGCCGCCGAGCCGGTCATTCGTCGGACCGGGAAGGACACTCTTGCGGTCGTCGGGCGACAGCGCCAGAAATTCGTCCGCCATTGCGGCGACGATCGTCAGGTCTCGGGAAACGTCTTGCCAATTGCGTTGCGTCGGCGGCTCCATGGGCCGCAAGATTTTCATGATGTGTAAACGTCGGCCGGTTGCGAGCATCGGCGAGCCGCTCGCAAAAGCCGCGAAACCGAGCAGCCGGCAATTTTCTTGTCGATTTGCCGTCAAGCCTGGCGATGGCCGGCGCCGGCCTTGCGGCGGCCGAGCCAGTTCAATGCGGTGATCGAAAAGAAACCGCCGATCCAGGAGCCGGCAGCGGCGAAGATCACATAGAGCCAGTTCGACGTGTAACTGATGACGGCGAAGGCCGAAAGCAGGTACCAGACGCTGCTCCAACTCGCCGCGGCAAACCGCCTCCGCTCCGACACCGAGGCGTTGAAGAGCACATAGACCGCGTCGGTCGCGGCTGTCGACGCGATGACGCCCATGGCGACGAGAGGATCGACGGAAGGGATCTGCATGGCGGCTGGCTCGCGTTCGGTCGTGCGCCGGCGCCCTCTCCCGCGCCGCGTCATTCAACGAAAAACGCCCGCCAGTACTTCCGTGGCGGGCGTTTCCGTTCCCTCGGCCTCATGGGGGGCAATGAGGCCGGATTGGTTTCAGGGTGCATGGCGACAATGGCGAAACTGCGGCGTACGGACTGCGGGGCGGCTCAAGGCCTTTCGCCTGTCCTCGCGGGCTGGTCCTTCGCCCTGGCCAGCCGCTGCGCAAAAGCCCGCAAGCCTGTCAGCCCGCGCGAAACCACAAGGGCGAGCGCCTGTTTTCGTGCGAGCGCCGGCTTTTCGATCAGGCGCCAGGACAAGGCCGCGGGGATGAGCGTCAGCGGAACCGAAAGCAGATTCAAGGCGCCGAAGGTGACGCCCGGATGGATCGCGATCAAGGCCTGCGTGATCGGATAGGCGTAAATGTAAAGGCCGTAGGAATAATCGCCGATGCGGTTGAATTGCAGCAACCGCTCGCCGGGCGCATAGGCCAGGTTGAGCGTCAGCAGGGGCACGACGGCGAGGTAAGCGATGAAAAAGGCGCGCGTGTCGATCAGCGCCACGGCCAGAAGGGCGAGAAGCGGGAGAATGACCCGGCTGGAAACCCGAATTCTGTCGCCCAGCAGGTAAATCGTCGAGCCCGCGAAGAAAAAATAACTGTGCTGCGCCCCGCCATCGACGTCGGCCGCGAACAGCAGCCTGACGAAAAGAGCGAGCGCGACCAGCGGGATGGCGGCGCGAAAGAGGACGGCGCGCCAGGTTCGCGCGAAACCGAGCGCGAACCAGCCGACCGCCAGGATCATATAGAGCCGCCACTCGACCGTGATCGTCCAGAGAGAGCCATTGACCTTGGCTTCGGCGGGATTGTGCTCGAACAAGCCCGGCAGGAAGTTCGCGAAGCCGTTGACGATCGTTCCCCAGCGCCAGAGAAAGCGCCAGGTGACGGGCGAGGCCAGATAGGCCCGCGCCGGTTCGGTCGTCAGCGCCAGCCCGAGGCCGAACACGACGAGGATCAACATGGCCCACAGGCCGGGAAAAATGCGCAGGAAGCGGGCGCTCAGGAAGGCGACCGTGCTGCCGCGATTGAACAGGCTCGCGGTGACCAGGAAGCCGCTGATGACGAAAAACACGTCGACGGCGATGACGCCGGTTGCCGTGCCGTAATGGATGAGGAACCCCTCCCAGGGCGGCACGTAATTGATCAGCATCCCGTTATGGCCGATCAGGACCGCCATGGCGGCCACCACGCGCATCAGATTGAAATGGTTATTTCTGGAGCTCGCGGCCGCCGAAAAGGTCCTCATGACCACCCCCTATCAAATGTGCCGGCGCGAATCCAGACGCGGGGCTCGTCCTCGCTACGGCTTTGTCCCGCCCTCGCCCCATGGCGCGGTGGAACGCAAACTGGCGCGGCGACATCTTCGTTCGCGCCCGATTGACCGGCGACGGGAGCGTGACGCACAATTCCAAACGTCGGAGCCAAGCGCCGGGAGCCACAACATGAGAATCCTCTCGCCCATCGTGCCGGCGACGGCCGCCATGCTCGTCCTGGGCCAGCCGGCCTTCGCGGCGCCCGCGAACACCCTGCAGGAATTATTCGCCAATCTCGACGCCTGCATGAAGGGCGTCAGCGGCGACCCCGGCGAGCAACTCACCATCGCCTTCAGCCTGAAACGCGACGGGTCGCTCTTCGGCAAGCCCAAGATCACCTTCTCCCGGCTTCCCCGCGACGCCGCGGCCCGCAACGCCTTCCTGGACGATGTCGCGACCCGGTTCAACGCCTGCCTTCCCGCGTCGATCACCGACGCGCTCGGCGGCGCCATCGCGGGCCAAAGGCTGACGGTCCGCTTTGTCGTCCCGCGTCATGAGATTTCGAGCTGAGTTCGGCCGCGCAACGGAGGCGCGCTCCAACAGTTAAACTTTTGCGCTCTCTCGCGCGTTAATGGGCATGAGGAGGCGCAAATGAACACGCAACGGCGCAAATTTCTCGTCACGGCCATGGCTTTCGCCGCGCCGCTGGCCTTTTCCAGCCTCTCCCGCGGCCAGAACATGCTGGCCGGCGTGGATCTGTCGTCGCCAGCCTTCACCCGCGCCGAACTGACCCGCGCCGACATCGAGGCGATGATCGCCAGGCGTAGCGGCGGCGCGCCGCTCAACCTGTCCGATAAAAGCCTGAACGGCCTCGATCTGTCCAAGCTCGACCTGTCCGGCGCGAATTTAAGGGAAGCGCGGCTCAACAACGCCAATTTCGCCGGCGCCGACCTCCATGGCGCGCAACTCGATCAGGTCTGGGCGCTGAAGGCCAATTTCACCGGCGCAAACCTGTCAGGCGCCAGCCTGTTCGGAACCCAGATGCAGGGCGCGAAAATGGACGGCGCCAATTTCACCCACGCCCGGCTTGCCGGCGATTTCACCGGCGCTAGCTTGAAGGGCGCCAACCTTTCCGATTCGAATGCTTCGGCCGACATGAAAAACCAATCGATGGGCCTGATGCGCGCGATCCTGCGCTCGGCCAATCTGAGCGGGGCGGATCTGTCACACGCCAATTTCTCGCGCGTCGATCTCGAATTCGCCGATCTGACGGGCGCCAATCTGGCTGGCGCCAACCTCATGGGCGCCGACGCCGCGGGCGCGGATTTCCGGGGAGCGAGGCTCGACGGCGCCAATGTCATGGGCCTGGACGTCGCCTCGGCGCGGATCGACGCGGCGCAGGCCAAGGCCTTGGGCGACGCGCGCAACCTCGAGCGCGCCCGCCAATAGAGGTCATCTGCGCGCCAGAACCGCGAGCAACGCCAGAACGAGCAAAGCGCATAGAGCCTGCCAGAAGACGAGCGGATTGCGCTCAAGGAGCGATTTCCTCTTCGGCTCGGCGGGCCGTCCACGCTGCGCGCCGTTCTCGATCTCGAAAGCGAATTCGAGCACGTCGCCATAGCGCTTGCCGGGATCGACCGCGATCGCCCTGGCGATGGCGCCCTCGAGCCAGGCCGGAAGATCCGGCCGGCGCGCGGCGAGCGAGGCCGGGGCGCCGAAGCGCGGCTTGCTGAAGGGTTCGATCCCTCCGTAAGGATAGGCCCGCGCGAACATCCGATAGACCGTGACGCCGAGCGCGAAGAGATCAGACATTTCATCGCCCGCCGCGCCCGCGAAAAGCTCCGGCGCCATATAGGATGGCGTCCCGGGAATATCCTGCGCGGGAAAATCCTCGAGTTGCGGCAGGCGCGCGACGCCAAGATCGATCAGCCTGAGGCCGCCGTCCTTCAACAGCAGGATATTGTCCGGCTTGATGTCGCGGTGGATGATCCCCGCGCGGTGCAGCACGGCGACGGCGCGGCCCACGCGGGTCGCGATCTGGGCGCCCTCGGCATAGGAGACGCGCGGCTCGCGGTTCAGGCGCTGCTCGAGCGTCTCGCCGTCATAGAAAGGCATGACCGAATAGAGCCGCGTCTGGCGTCCTGGCGGCTGCTCGATCACCTCGGCGATCCAGGGACTGCGGACACGGCTGGCGACGAAGGCCTCATGGACGAAGGCGCGGCGATAGGTCCGGTCCTCGGCGACGCGCGGTTGCGGGAATTTGATCACGACTTGCGCGCCGCTGCGCAGGTCCTGCGCGCGCATGAGGCGGCTGTAGCGCCCATCGGACAGCCGGTCGTCGAGACGGTAGTCGTCGAGAATCCGCCCCGGCTCCGGCGGCGGCAGGATCGGCAGGTCGCCGAAGAAATCGCGCAAGGCGTCAGCTTCCGCTGGCGGCGTGTCGAGGATGTCGACGACGAGCGCTGTGCAATTATCGGCGCTCCCGGCCTCGAGCGCGGCGGCGACCAGATCTTCCGCCGTCTTCTGCGGCGCGGCGCGATGGCCGAGAATGTCGCGCAGCCTTTTCGCGCCGAGCGCGCCATGCACGCCGTCGCTGCACAGAAGATAGCGCTCCAGGGGGCGGAGCGAAAAAGACCCGTGATCGATCCGGACCGGATCCTCCATGCCCACGGCGCGGCGCAGCACGTGGCTGAAATCGCCTTGGCCCGCGACATGGTCTTCGCTGACCTGCTCCAGCTTTTCCTCGTGGAATCGATAAAGCCGGCTGTCGCCGACATGAACGCAATGGCCCGAGCGCCCGGACAGGATCAGCGCCGTGAAGGTCGTCGCCATGCCGGCAAGACCGGGATCGACCCGACCCTGCGCCACGATCCAGGAATTCACGGCGTCGAGCGCGCGGGCCGCCGCCTGCCGGACGCCGAGGGTTCCCGGCAGGGAAAAATAACCGTCGAGGAAACTGCGGACCGTGAGCTCCGCCGCCTCGCGTCCGCCCGCATGGCCACCCACCCCATCGGCGACGACGGCGACCACGTCGGGACGCGAATCGAGCCGCGGCCGCCCGATTCGCGCCGCGCCGAAATCCTGCTTGTCGAGCCTGCGCCCGCGCTCCGAGGCGAAGCCGATTTCGCAGCGCAATTCGTGGGCGGAACGATCCTGGCGGGTCATGGAGCAACAGAGGTAGCAGGATGGGCGAGGCGCGCAAGGCGCCCCGCCCTTTCGCCTCAGATCCGGGCGCCGGAAACCGCGCCCCAGGTGGTGCGCCAGCGGTGCTTGACGAAAGTCAGGCCGGCGACGCCGAGCAGGGCGAGGCAACCGAAGAACAGGAACCCAGCCATGAAACCGCCGGTCATGCCCTTGGAGGTCGCCAGCGCCTTGGCGAGGAAGAAGCCGCCGAGCCCGCCCGCGAAGCCGACAAGGCCGGTCATGACGCCGACCTCATTGCGGAAGCGCTGCGGCAGCAACTGGAACACCGCGCCATTGCCCATGCCGAGGCAGAGCGTGCCGAGCGAGAACAGGAGCACGGCGACCCAGCCGATCATCGGCAACTCAGTCAGAGTCCAGCCGGCTGCGCCCTGCGGCGCCGGGCCTTCGGGCAGTTGCGACACGGTGAAATAGCAGGCGGCGACGACCAGGAACATGACGGTCAGCGACTTGACGCCGCCGACGCGGTCGGCGATGGCGCCGCCGACCGGACGGAAGGTCGAGCCGAAGAACACGATCAGAGCCACCATCAGGCCGGCGGCGACCGGCGTCGCGTGGAACTGGGTCGTGAAATAAAGCGGC